>NZ_JAOSHO010000227.1 GCF_025917275.1 Pseudomonas agronomica
TCGCGAGCAGGCTCGCTCCCACAATAGCTAGCGGGCTAACGGAGATCCAATGTGGGAGCGAGCTTGCTCGCGATGGCGGTGTCACAGTCAACAAAGATGTTGGATGTGCAGCGCCATCCAAGGGCCCGCCATCAGGCATCCGGCGTAATCACCGGCAACACGGTCTCCACGGCCAATCGTGCCAGTTCCGCATCCTCTTCGGCCTTCACCCCGGAAACCCCGATGGCACCAATGCACTCGCCATCGTGGCGGATGGTCACGCCACCTTCGAGCATGCCTTGCAAGTGCGGGGCGCTCAGGAAGGCCAGGCGACCGCCGTTGATCATGTCTTCGAAGACCTTGCTGTCACGCCGGCCCATGGCGGCGGTGCGGGCTTTTTCGGTAGCGATGTAGGCCGATAAGGGCGAGGCACCGTCCAGGCGCAGCAGCCCCAAGGGATGCCCGCCATCGTCTACCACGCAGACCGATACGGCCCATTGGCGCTGGTGAGCCAGCTCCTTCGCCGCCACCAGCAACTGAGCAACATCCTGCTCGGTGAGTACCGCTTTGGTTTTCATGAGTCACTCCGTGCTGTGCGATGAGTCCCGCCGACTAACGCCTGCGGGATTCGGATCATTGCGAGGATTATTCGCCGTAGATATCGAAATCGAAATACTTCTGGCGAATCCGGTCATAGGTGCCATTGGCGCGAATGGTTGCCAGGGCCTGGTTGAAACGGCTCGCCAGCGGATCGTTCTTGCGCACCGCGATGCCAATGCCCGTGCCGAAGTATTGTTCTTCGACGAAATTCGGGCCAACAAATTCAAAATCCTTGCCTTCCGGGCGCTTGAGCAAGCTTTCGTCGATCACCACCGAGCTGGCCATCGTCGCGTCCAGGCGGCCGCCCAGCAGGTCGAGGAAGATTTCGTTCTGCGAACCATAGCGGATTACTTCGGCGCCCGCCGGGGCAAATTTGTCGGTAACGTAACGATCGAAGTTGGTCGCCCGCTGCACGCCAATCCGCTTGCCCTTGAGCTGCGAGGGAATCTCGCTGATGCCGCTGCCCTTGCGAAACACCAGGCGGGCCGGGATGCGGTAGTAACGGTTGGTGAAGTCGACCGATTTCATGCGCTCCGGCGTGATCGACATGGAAGAAATCACCGCGTCGACCTTCTTCACCTTGAGTGCCGGGATCAAGCCGTCGAACTCCTGTTCTATCCAGTCGCAGCGAACCTTCATTTCGGCGCACAGGGCCTGGCCGATGTCGTAGTCAAAACCGACGATGGCGTTGTCCGGGGTTTTCGAGGCGAACGGTGGATAGGCCGCTTCGATGCCGATGCGCAACGAGTTTTCGGCGGCGTTCAGGTTGGCGCCGAACGCCAGCAACGAGACGAGGCCCAGCTTGAGTGCAATGCGTTTGATGTTCATTCATTAGCTCCGGATGCGATGTTATTGAGTTCGGACGCTCGGCGAAAAGTCGTCCGTTATGGCAGCAGCAATGTGAACAAGCGCGGGCGACGGCTCTGGTGGTCGTCTTGCCCGGTAACGGCAGGACAGCGGTCCGGCGTGCTACACCGCTGCGGTGACGATGAGTTCCAGCAGGATCTGCGGGTCATCGAAGGCCACTTGCGCGGTGGCCCGCGCCGGGGTGTTCGCGGGCTCGACCCAGTCGCTCCATAGCGCGTTCATCGCGGCGAAATCGCGGCCCATGTCCTTCATCCAGATCTGCACGCTGAGCAGGCGACGTTTGTCTGTGCCCGACGCGGCGAGCAATTCGTCGACCCGTTGCAACACCTGGCGGGTTTGGCCCTGGATGTCCTGGCTGCAGTCAGCGGCGACGATGCCGCTGAGCCAGGCCACGCCGTTGTGCACGACGCTGCGGCTCAGGCGCGGGTTGCTTTCGATTCGTTGGATGGTCATGACAGTTCCTCCAGTGAGTGGCTTTCGCCGGCCAGTTGGGCCAGCGTGATCGGTTTGAGGGGCGGACGAATGCGGTAGTAGCCCACCTCGGCGGGCGGCACGTGGCGATGGGCGGCGATGATCTGGGTGACACTCAAGCCGCACTGGCGGCCCTGGCACGGGCCCATGCCGCAACGGCCGAAGGCCTTGGTCTGGTTGGGACCCAAACAGCCCAGGTCGACATAGCGGCGGATATCACCGGCGCTGACTTCTTCACAGCGACACACCATCACGTCATCGGCCGGCACGCAGCTCTGTGCCGGGGGACGATAAAGTGCGTCGATCAAAGGGCGCGCGGCACGGGCGCGACCCAAGGCTTTTTGAATCAGACGCGTTCGGTTGCGTTGCCCGGCGATGGTAGCGGCGACGAGACGCCCTTCGAGCTGCGCAACCTGCGCGCCACCGATGGCGCCGCCGTCACCGGCGATATAAATGCCCGCGGCGCTGGTTTCGCCGACGCCATTGCGGCGCGGGACCCAGCACAGCTGCGACTCGCTCCAGTCATGTTCCAGGCGCAGTGACCGGCTGATCTGCGTATGAGGGACCACGCCCTGGTGCAATAAAATCAGTTCGGCGGACACTCGGTGATGCTGCCCGCCACTGACGAAGCTCAAGGCATTGGCGCGATCATTACCCTCGATGCGCAGGTTACCGGCACCTCGAAAATGGCGGATGCCGGCACGCTTCAGTTCAACCAGGAGCCCCGCGCCCTTGAGCAAGTCGCGCCAACCTCGCATCGCACCTGGAATTGTGCGCCAGGCCTTGAGCAGATCACGTCCCTGGCTGGTATCGACGAGCGCCTCGACGGCAACTCCTGCCCGCAAGTACTGCACCGCCAGCAAATACAGTAACGGACCGCAACCTGCCAGGACCACGGGACCCGCCGGGACCATGGCCGCGCTCTTGAGCAAAATCTGCCCCGCGCCGGCTGTCATGACGCCGGGCAAGGCCCAGCCGGGCATCGGCATGGGCCGTTCGAAGGCGCCCGTGGCGATCAGCAGATGGCGCCCTTGCAGGATTCGCGCACGGCCTTCGACCAAGTAGTGAACCTCTCGCTGCGGCGTGACTTGCCAGATCGCCGCGTTGGGCAGATAGCGAGCTCCGCATTGGCTGAAGTCGGCCGCCAACTTCGCTCCGGCGCTGTAATCGGCGCCCAGCACGGCACGGCTGCGGGCATCGGCTTGAAGCACCTGGCGATAGATCTGCCCGCCGGGGCTGGCCTGCTCATCCAGCACCGCCACCGACAATCCATGGGCCCGGGCCTCGAGCGCCGCGCTCATGCCGGCCGGTCCGGCACCGATAATGATCAGGTCGATCGCGACGTCACTCATCGCTCACCTCCCCAACCGGCACCAAAGCTGCGGCGCCGCATTGCCGACGCACGCGCATGCCCGCGCGCACGGGCACCAGGCAGGATTGGACGTTGGCCTGGCCATCCACCTGCACCAGGCATTCGAAGCACACGCCCATCATGCAATACGGTGCGGCGGGCCTGCCGCTGATAGCGCTTTCGCGGGTGTGACGGAGACCACTGGCGAGCAAGGCCGCCGCCAGGGACACCTTGTCCGGCACGCTCAACGGCTGGCCTTCGAATTCGATCGATACGTTCTGCTGCGCGGCGGCCAAAGACCGGAAAAGGCTGTCAGCCGACATGGTGCATCTCCATGGATGAATTGAAGCGGTGCAGGCCGAACGGCTTCACGGCGGGGTCATCGAATTCACCGGCCATCCAAGGGGCCAGGCGCAGGGCATGAGCGGCGGCCAACGTCACGCCGCTGTGGCAACTGACCACCGACAGCCCCGGGCAGCCCTGGGACATTTCGTAGATCGGAAACCCGTCGGCGCTCATCACCCGCAATGCGCCCCAGGCCCGCACCAAATGCACGTCCCCCAGCAGCGGAAAACACTGCACGGCGCGCCTGGCGATAGCGGCCATGACCTGGCTACCGGTGCCATCGTCGAAACCGGCTGATTCGTGGGAGTCACCCAACTGCACCGTGCCTTCGTCGGTCTGGCGAACATAGGTGGTGGGATAATGCAGAAAGGGCTTGAGGCGTTCGGTCACCAAAATCTGCCCGCGGTTCGGCTGTACAGGCACATCCAACCCAACCTGCTCGCCCAAGGCGCGATTGCCAAGGCCGGCGGCCAGGACAACCTGGCGGGCCGACCAACGCTGATCGCCTGTCCTTAATTGAAAACCCGTGTCATTCGGTTCGATGGCGTCGACGTGGTAGCCGTTGATCAATCTGACACCACGCGACTTGCACGCCGCGTAGAGCGAACGCAACAGTTTCAACGGGTTCACATGGCCGTCCATGGGCGAGAAGCAACCGCCCACCACATCGGACCCGATGCCCGGCAGACGGCTGCGCAATTGCGCCGAGTCCAGCAGCTCGTAGGGGTAGTCACCGTCAAGGGCCTCGCGCAGCCACCCCAGGCGCGCGGCTTCCTCGGCCATTTCCGTTTCGCTCAGGCACAGCTGGAAACCGCCCTGCTGGCGCAGATAAATATCGATCCCGGTATCGGCTTGCAGCGCTGCGGCGAAGCGTGGCCACAACGCCACCGATTCACGGGTCCATTGCGCATAAGGGCTCATGCCGTAGCCCTTGCCCTGAACCCAAAGCAGACCGAAGTTGCCCCGGGCGGCGCGGATGGCGTCGTCGCCCTCGTCGAGCACGCTTACCTGGCGTCCGAGCAAGGCCAGGCCATAAGCGATGGACATACCCACCAGGCCACCGCCTACGATGATCACATCAGTTTTTTGCATGGCTGCTCTTGGCTACGTATGGCCGTCACTTTTCAGCAAAACGCCGAATTAGCGGCCCTATGAGTTGATGACGCAAATCCTAGGGCGCTGACACGCCGCTGAAAAATGCTTTATTTTGGCCAGCTCATGTCTTTTTGTTATGGATGGATGACCCGTCATGAACCTTCGTCAGCTGGAAGCCTTTCGCGCGGTGATCCTGGGCCAGACCGTGACCCGCGCCGCCGAAATGCTGCATATCTCCCAGCCCGCCGCCACCCGACTGATTGCCAGCCTGGAAGAGGACATCGGTTTTTGCCTGTTCGACCGGGTCAAGGGCCGACTGCAACCCACCGCCGACGCCATGACGCTGTATCAGGAGGTGCAGCGCTCGCTATTGGGCGTGGAGCGGATCGCGCGCACCGCCCAGGACATCCGCAATCTGAAGCGCGGTTCGCTGCACATCGCCTGCGCGCCGGCCATGGGCCTGTCGTTCCTGCCACGGGCCATCGCCGCGTTCATGGCCGAGCATGACCAGGTGCAGATCACCCTGATGGTGCAGTCGTCGCGAGAAGTGGTGGATCTGATCGTCGGCCAACGCTGTGACCTGGGCCTGATCGTCCTGCCCAACACCTATCCCAGTCCCCGCGCCGAAAGATTGCTGGCCACGCGGATGCTCTGCGCCCTGCCCGTCGGCCATCGCCTGGAGACTCGCTCGACGATCCGGCCTGAAGATTTGCAGGGCGAGCCGTTCATTTCCTACCCCCAGTCCATTGGCTCTCGCCAGCACATCGACGCGATCTTCGCCGCCCACGGCGTGGAGCGTGAACTGCGGCTGGAGACGCAACTCTCCCAGCCGATGTGCACCTTCGTCGAACAGGGCCTCGGCGTGGCCCTGGTGGACGCGATCAGTGCCGTTGAGTACCGGGGCAACGGCATCGTCTTTCGCGCCTTCGAACCGGCGATTGAAATGGACTTCAGCATGCTGCTGCCGATCCAGGGACCGCTGTCGAAATTGCAGGCGAGTTTTTTGGCGCACATGCAGCGCTTCATCGAGGTGCAGGTGCCGGTGGCGTATCGCTTTTAGGTGGCCCAATGGATCCATTGAGAGCGGATAATCATCAGAAGATCCGCCAAAATCGTTGACAAGCAAATTAGTTAAGAGAGTTAATGGATCCACAGATAAAAACAAAACCAGCCTGGAGATCCGCTCATGTACCCCAAGAACACCTGGTACGTCGCCTGCACGCCTGATGAAATTGAGGAGAAGCCGCTGGGGCGGCAGATCTGTGGCGAGAAAATGGTTTTCTACCGCGGGCACGAAGGCAAGGTCGCCGCTGTCGAGGACTTCTGCCCGCACCGCGGCGCACCGCTCTCGCTGGGTTATGTCGAAAACGGCAACCTGGTGTGTGGCTATCATGGCTTGGTGATGGGGGGCGATGGCAGGACCGTCGAGATGCCTGGCCAGCGGGTACGCGGGTTTCCCTGCAACAAGACCTTTGCAGTGCAGGAGCGCCACGGGTTTATCTGGGTCTGGCCGGGTGAGCAGGCACTGGCCGACCCGGCGTTGATCCCCCACCTGGAGTGGGCCGAGAACGACGAATGGGCGTACGGCGGCGGCCTGTTCCACATTCACTGCGACTATCGCCTGATGATCGACAACCTGATGGACCTGACCCACGAAACCTACGTGCATGCGTCGAGCATCGGGCAGAAGGAAATCGACGAGGCGCCGCCAGTGACCACCGTCGAAGGCGACGAAGTGGTCACCGCCCGGCACATGGAAAACATCATGGCCCCACCGTTCTGGCGCATGGCGCTGCGTGGCAACAACCTGGCCGACGATGTGCCGGTGGAACGCTGGCAAATCTGCCGTTTCACCCCACCCAGCCATGTGTTGATCGAAGTCGGTGTGGCCCATGCCGGCAAGGGCGGCTATCACGCGGCGCCGCAGTTCAAGGCGTCGAGCATCGTGGTGGATTTCATTACCCCGGAAACCGAGACGTCCATCTGGTACTTCTGGGGCATGGCCCGGCACTTCCAGCCCCAGGACGAAGCGCTGACCGCCAGCATTCGCGAAGGCCAGGGCAGGATTTTCAGCGAAGACCTGGAAATGCTCGAACGCCAGCAGCGCAACCTGCTGGACCATCCGCAACGCAACCTGCTCAAGCTCAACATTGACGCCGGTGGCGTGCAATCGCGCCGGGTGCTGGAACGCTGGATCGCCCGGGAGCAGGAGCAAGAAGCGGCCCTGATCGCCAGCACCCGCCAGCCGCAACACGCGGAGCAACGGCCATGATCGAAGTTCAAGTCGCGGCGCGGCACGACGAAGCCCTGGACATCTGCAGCTACGAGCTGACACCTGTCGACGGCCAGCCACTCCCGGCCTTTACCGCCGGCGCCCATATCGATGTGCACTTGCCCGACGGGCTGATCCGCCAATATTCGCTGTGTAATCATCCTGAAGAACGGCATCGCTACCTCATCGGCGTGCTCAAGGATCCCGCGTCACGGGGCGGCTCGCGCAGCCTGCATGAGCAGATCCGGCCGGGCATGCGCCTGCTCATCAGCGAACCGCGCAACCTGTTCACCCTTGCCGCCGAAGCGCGGCGCAGCTTGCTGTTTGCCGGCGGGATCGGCATCACGCCGATCCTGTGCATGGCCGAACACCTGGCCCAGAGCGGTGCCGCATTTGCCCTGCATTATTGCGCCCGGTCCAGGGATCGCGCCGCTTTCGTCGAACGCTTGCAGCAATCGCCTTATGCCGACCGGGTTTTCCTGCACTTCGATGAAGACCCCGCCACGGCGCTGGATGCCGCTCGGGTCCTGGCGTCGCCCAGTGACGACCTGCACCTCTACGTGTGTGGCCCCGGCGGTTTCATGCAGCACATTCTCGACACCGCCAAGGCCCAAGGCTGGCGGGAACCCAACCTGCACCGGGAATACTTCTCCGCAGCCCCGACCGACACCCGCGCCGATGGCTGCTTTTCGGTCAAGCTTGCACGCAGCGGCCAGGTGTTCGAGATACCGGCGGACAGGACCGTGGTCCAGGTGCTGGAAAGCCATGGCGTCGAGATCCCGATCTCGTGCGAGCAAGGCGTCTGCGGCACCTGCCTGACCCGAGTGCTGGAAGGCGTGCCGGAGCATCGGGACATGTTCCTCACTGAAGCCGAGCAAGCCTGCAACGACCAGTTCACGCCGTGCTGTTCGAGGTCCAGGACGCCGTTGTTGGTGTTGGATGTCTGAGTCCGCAGCCCTCTACAAAACCCTGTGGGAGCGAGCTTGCTCGCG
>NZ_JAOSHO010000228.1 GCF_025917275.1 Pseudomonas agronomica
GGATCTGATTCTTACCGATACGCCGTCGCAATGCCCTGGCGCTCCTCCAGGCATTCCGGCGCACCCATTTCGAACTCCCTGCAAATCAGCGGACGCCTTTCGTAGATCGTGCACATCATGCTGTCGCGATCCAGCGCCGCGCACCAACCGTCATCAAGGCGCAGCATCACTTCCCCGCCCCAGTCGTCGGTGTCGATAAACCGCTCTGGAACGCCAGTGTCGGTGATGAGCATGACTTCGAGCTGGCAGCAGCACGCCGCGCAGGTCGAGCACGTGACGACCGGCGTGGGGAGTTCAACGAGGGGGATGGTTTTCATGCTGCGCAGTGTAAGGCAACCGGGCGGTTCAGGGTTGTCCCTTGATCGGGGATTGTCCTCTGTTCTGGCAGATGGCGACGTCGTCTTGACCTGTTCCGCTTGATGAAGGCAAGGGCCAGAGCCTGCTCATGGCGGCGGCCGGCAAGGCCGTTTCGTGGGGGCGACTGCTCAATTGAGCCAACAGGTAGCTAGCCGCCGTTTCAGCTGTCCATCCAGCCATTATCGAAAAGCCGTCATCAAGGCTTATCGCCGAATTGTCGAACCCCGGCGTGACCAGCGTAAGGTCGATTTCCTCGCAGGCCAGATCGGCACGGGCCGACTCGAATACATGGCGCAACGCATCGCCGTCGCCCTCTGCGTGCGATGCTCGCAAGTAGGTGACCGGACTGGCAATGCCCACCAGATGCGGCTCGTCGCCCAGGCGTAACAAGGGGCGCGCCGTCTCGATGCAGAAACTCGCTGCGAGCAGATTGCTGCGAATGAGGTATTCAATCAATGCGTTATCGGTGGGTTGGCCAGCAACGTATTCAGCCGTGCCTGCATTGATGATCACGGTATCCAGTGCTCCCCATTCCTGAGCAAGCCGCTGGCCAATTTCTCGAACGGTCTGGCTGTCGGTCAAGTTGCCCGGCACCATCAGCACCTGGCCGGGATACCGTTGCGAAAGGGCCTCGCAAGAGGGCGCGACGCGGGTACTGACGGCCAACTGCGCACCGGCCTGAAGAATCGCTTCGGCCAACGCAGCACCCAGTCCGTTACTGGCACCGGTCAGCCAATATTTTCGCGCCATCGTTCTCCCCTTTTTTCCCACAGCCTTGATATGAAATTAATCAGGCTTGATTCGTGCATCCTGCACATTGCCTTTTAAGGTCCCTTCGATTAGTCAGACTATATAGCCTCACAACCGATTATGTCCGGCCGTCCACATTTCATGTTCGCTGATCGGCCATCGTGTCATCCCATGTCCTGTCGTGCTGGCAGATTCTTGAAGGCGGCCAGCGCACGTACTCGGGACTCGGCCAGATCGACGATCGGTCGATGATAGTGCACTGCATCAAACAAGTTGCCCTGGGCATTAGGGCTGTGGACCCTTTGCCTGTCGAGATCGTTCAGTTCCGGTAACCAACGTTTGATAAACAAGCCTTCACGATCGAATTTCTCCGATTGGCTCAACGGATTGAAGATCCGGAACCAGGGCGCCGAATCCGTGCCGGTGGAGGCGCTCCACTGCCAGCCGCCATTGTTGGCGGCCAAATCCCCGTCGATCAGGTGACGCATGAAAAAACGTTCGCCTTCGCGCCAATCGATCAGCAAGTTCTTGGTCAGGAACATGGCGACCACCATTCGCAGGCGGTTGTGCATCCAGCCAGTCTCCAGCAATTGACGCATCGCGGCGTCGATAATCGGCAGGCCGGTGCGCGCCTGTTGCCAAGCTTCCAATTCCTCAGGAGCCTTGCGCCATGCCAGCGCTTCGGTTTCCGGGCGGAACGCGCGATGGCGCGACACGCGTGGATAGCCCACAAGAATGTGTTTATAAAACTCGCGCCAGAGCAATTCATTGATCCAGGTCACGGTTCCGACACTTCCGCTCTCGAATTCACCCTGGTTGGCTTGCAGCGCGGCGTGCAGGCACTGGCGTGGTGAGACAACACCGGCCACCAGATAGGCCGAAAGCTGGCTGGTGCCAGGGTGGGCGGGGAAGTCGCGCTCACGCTGGTAATCATTGATGTGTTGGTCGACAAAAGCGTCCAGGCGCCGTCGGGCCTCGTTCTCGCCGGCGGGCCAGAGGGCACGTAGCGCTTCGCTGGGAGGGGTGAAGCCTTCAACGTGCGTGGGCACCGGATCGCTGGCGATGGCCGTGCGGGCTTGTTTAGCCGGAGCGGCAACCAGGCTGGGTAGCGAAAGGTTCAAGCGCTGGTAGCACACCTTGCGAAACTGGCTGAATACCTGGAAATAATTGCCGGTCCTGGTCAGGACGCTGCCGGGCTTGAACAGCAGTTGATCAAGGTAACGGTGGAACGCTACGCCTTGACCCTCCAGGGTTCGAGCCACCTCGTCATCGCGCCGGGTTTCGTTCACGCCATACTCGTCATTGACATGCACGGCGCTGACGTTCAATTCGCGACACAGCGTCGACAGCACCTGTGGCGCCTGGTCCCAGTACGAGGCGTGGCGAATCAGCAGCGGGACATTCAGTTCGTTCAGCGCCGAGCCCAACGAAGCGAGGTTGCGCCGCCAGAAATCGATCTTGCACGGTGCGTCGTCATGGGCGCGCCATTGCCCGGGGCTCATCAGGTACACCGCCACGCAGGGCCCTGCGGCAGCGGCTGCCGCCAGGGCGGTGTTGTCGTGCAGGCGCAAGTCGCTGCGCAGCCAGATCAGTTGCATGGGGTTTTCCATCTACAGGAGTTCTCTGCGGCTCAGTTCGCGGTGAGCCGCCAATGGGTCTTCGGCCCAGGACACGTCCAGCGTCGAGACGCCTGTGGATAACCTGGCTTGATGGATCGACGCGGCCGGGCCGGCAATGATGATCGGGCAGTCGATCGCATTCAGCAGCCTGGGCAGTTGGGACAGGTCCAGGGCGTGGTTGGAATACACCAGCACGGCGCGAACCTTGAGGCGTTCGACCGCCAGGGCCAACTCTCCGGCAGGCAGGGGCCCGTCTAGTACTTCCACGGGACAATCGGCGCTGCTGGCGAGCCAGGCGGTGAGCCACAGGCAGGGTTCCTGGGGGGATTGCGATTGATTGACCAGCAGCAACGGCGCGCCACGTAGCTGACGGTTGTTGTGATAGATCCGGCTGCCGAATTTGCTGCGCAGCCAGGTGTGGAAAAACACCTGCTCCAGTTGCGCGCCGAACTGCCCCTGCCAGCGCGTTTGCAACTCGGCCAGCAAGGGCAGCAGCAATTGTTCGCAAACCGTCCGGGGCGGATACAGCGCCATCGCCTGGTTGATCAGGTCGTCGACCTGACGCTCGGCCAGTTGCGTCACGGCCAGCAACAAGGCGTGGCGCTGGCGCTGCCAATCGTCCTGCACGGGCTCTTCGGGTGCTTGCGGCGTCTCGAGCAACGGCTTGATCTTGCTCACCGCCACGCCGCGATTGATCCAGGTGAGGATGCTCTGGATCCGCTGCACATGCTCGGCATTGAACAAGCGATGACCTTTGGCGGTGCGGTGCGGCACGATCAAGCCGTAGCGTCGCTCCCAGGCCCGTAGCGTGACGGCATTGACGCCGGTTTGCCGGGCCACTTCGCGTATGGGAAGCCAGCCCTGCGCCAGTGCCTCGGCAAAGTCGACGCCGAGGTCTTCACTGGCGCTTGAATCCGGTTTTGTGTTCATCAAATGGCGTTTCGCAAGCTGAGATTTTCCGGGTGTGGTTGCCAGTACACCTGCTGCGCCAGATAAGGGTCAGGGTGCTGGCGCAGGTGGTGCTTGAGCAGTGTCAGCGGTACCACCAGCGGCACGATGCCGAGGCGATATTGCGCGATGAGGTGTTGCACTTCCTGCTTGTCATCGGCATTGATGGCGCGCTTGAGATAGCCGCTCAAGTGCTGGAGTACGTTGGTGTGGGTACGGCGGGTGGCGCATTTTTTCAAGGCGGCCATCAAGGCGCTGAAATAACGTGCGCCCAATTCGTCGGGATCGCCCTTGCCCATGTTGCCCAACAAATTGCCCAATGCCTTGTACTGCACTGGGTTGTGAGCCATCAGCAGGTATTTGTAGCGCGAATGAAATTCGATGAGGTCGCGTCGGGTCAGGCCTCGCTGGCGCAGCGTTTGCCAGGCGGCATAGGCGAACACCCGCGTCAGGAAATTTTCCCGCAACACCGGATCATTCAGGCGGCCATCTTCCTCCACCGGCAGATCCGGATGACGCTCGCAAAAAGCCTGGGCATAAACGCCTCGCCCACCGCCGTCCTGGGGCACGCCGTTGTGATCGTAGACCTTGACCCGTTCCAGCCCGCAGGAAGGCGATTTCTGCATGAAGATATAACCACAGATGCCATCCAGTTCCCCGGCCATCTGCTGCCCGTATTCGGCCAGCGGTTGGGTCACGTCGAGGTCGCGATTCACCGTGCCTACCGCGTCGGGACGCTCTGGGTTGCCCACCAGGCGGATCGGCTCCCGGGGAATACCCAGGCCGATGGCGACCTCGGGGCATACCGGGACGAAGTCGAAGTATTCGGTGAGCGTGCGGCTGCACAATGTCGATTGTTTATGCCCGCCGTTAAAGCGAACGTCAGCGCCCATCAGGCAAGCGCTGATGGCGATTCTGGGTTTGGCGTTGGCTTCGCTGGGCATGGGCAACCTCTGATGGTTTAATCTTGTACAGTTTTTTCTTTCTGTACAATATTTTCATCATAGGTCCGAACGTGCACAAGTCAACCGGGAATTGAATGAACGGAGGTGATGTCGCTGTTGGCGGATGGGCTGCTGTCTGTTGCGACAGCAGCGGTAATACAGGAGTCGCGTTTTACTGAAGACTGGCGTGCAAGCGGCGAGCGGCTTCCTGGCCGCTGAGCCAGGCACCTTCGACCCGGCCGGACAGGCACCAGTCGCCACACACATACAAGCCCAGGTCCGCATCCGCCAGAGCGCCCCATTCATGGCTGCCGGCAGGGCGCGCATACAGCCAGCGATGGGCCACGCTGAAACACGGTGCCGGCATCGCGCTGTGCAACAGTTCGGCGAAGGCGCCGTGCAAATGCTCGATAACCGCTTCCTTGGGCATGTCGATGTGCTGGCGGCTCCAGTCACTCGTGGCGTGCAGCACCCACGTGTCGAGCTGGGTGTCGCGCCCCGGTTTGCTGCGGTTGCGAGCCAGCCAGTCGAGGGGGCTGTCTTGTACGAAACAACCTTCCATGGGCGTATTCAAAGGTTGTTCGAAGGCCAGCGCCACGGCCCAGGTAGGGTCCATTTTCACCCCGGCGGCCACCCCGGCCAGCTTCGGCACGGCCGCCAGCAATGCGGTGGCCTGGGGCGCCGGCGTAGCGATGATCACCTGGCCGAACGGGCCATGGGTGAACCCTTCCGCGTCCTGCAGGTGCCAGTGCTCCTGGCCGCGATACACTTCGGTGATGCGGCAGGCGAATTGCACTTGCAGTTCGCCGAGCAGGGCGCGGGTAATGGCGCTCATGCGAGGGGTGCCGACCCAGCGGGTCTGTTCGTCGGGGGAGGGGCTCATTTCTCCGTCTTGATAGTGATAAAGCTGCGGGTTCCACTCCGCCGCCCAGCCGTTGGCTTGCCAGCGCTGGACCTCAGTGACGAAGCGCCGATCGCGGGCGGTGAAATATTGTGCGCCCATGTCCAGCGCGCCAGCGTCACTGCGCTTGCTCGACATGCGACCGCCACTGCCGTGGCTTTTATCGAAAAGTTGGATGACGTGCCCGGCCTCCGTCAGGGCCTGAGCGGCTGATAAACCGGCGATGCCGGTGCCGATGATTGCGATAGGTACAGTCATGAGGGCCTCGTTTAACTTTCTGTACAGACTACGCCGTCGTTTAATCCTGTACAATTTTGATTTTTGGTATAAGTTTTACCGTTCGAGTTTCGACAGGTTGTCCTATTGTTAGAGACAGACCCTGTTCGATATCAAAAATCTCTACCTATAAAAATAGACTAATGGGCCGGGTAAAACGCGATGAGAGGAACACCTCATGCACATATTGCTGACCGGCGGTACTGGTTTGATCGGACGTCAGCTCTGCCGGCGCTGGTTGGAGCAGGGACATCGCTTGACGGTCTGGAGTCGTCGACCCGAGCAAGTGGCTGAAATTTGCGGCGCGCAGGTACGCGGCGTCGCCAAGCTCGACGAGCTCGGCGAGCCCGTGGACGCGGTGGTCAACCTGGCGGGCGCACCCATTGCCGACCGGCCTTGGAGCCATAAGCGCAAGATGTTGCTGTGGAGCAGCCGCGTCACGCTGACTGAGGTTTTGCTCGCATGGCTGGAGCGTTGCGAACAGAAGCCGCAGGTACTGATTTCCGGTTCCGCGGTGGGTTGGTATGGCGACGGCGGCGAGCGAGAGTTGACCGAGGAATCGGGACCGGTCAGCGAGGACTTCGCCAGCCAGTTGTGCATTGCCTGGGAGGAAACCGCTCAGCGGGCCGAGGCCATGGGCATCCGTGTTGTGCTGGTTCGCACCGGCCTGGTCCTGTCGGCTGAGGGCGGCTTTTTGTCGCGGCTGTTGTTGCCCTTCAAGCTGGCGCTGGGCGGGCGTATCGGCGATGGTCGGCAGTGGATGCCGTGGATTCATATCGACGATCAAATCGCCCTGATTGATTTTCTTCTGCACCGCGACGATGCCAGCGGTCCTTATAATGCCTGCGCGCCGAATCCGGTGCGCAACCGCGATTTTGCCAAGGCCCTGGGGCGCGTCTTGCATCGGCCGGCCGTGGTGCCGATGCCGGAGCTAGCGTTGAAAGTCGCGTTGGGTGAGTTGTCATTGCTGTTGCTGGGCGGCCAGCGCGCCACGCCGGTCCGATTACAGGCGGCGGGTTTTTCATTCCGGTTCACTGATTTGCCTGCGGCCCTGGAAGATTTGTCGGGTCGCCTTTGAAATAGGATGTTGCATGACCGATCACGCGTTGCTTCTGGTGAATCTGGGTTCGCCTGCCTCCACCTCGGTGGCCGATGTGCGCCGCTACCTCAATCAATTCCTCATGGACCCGTACGTCATCGACCTGCCTTGGCCGGTGCGTCGCTTGCTGGTGTCGCTGATCCTGATCAAGCGCCCCGAGCAGTCGGCCCATGCCTATGCATCAATCTGGTGGGAGGAGGGTTCGCCGCTGGTGGTGCTCAGCCGTCGCTTGCAACAAGCGATGACCCTTCAATGGACCCAGGGCCCGGTGGAGTTGGCGATGCGTTATGGCGAGCCATCCATCGAGTCGACCCTGGTACGGCTGGCAAGCCAGGGCCACAAGAACATCACGCTGGCGCCGTTGTATCCGCAGTTCGCTGAAAGCACCGTGACCACCGTGGTTGAAGAGGCCAAGCGGGTCGTGCGCGAAAAGAAGCTCGATGTGCAGTTCTCGATCCTGCAGCCGTTCTACGACCAGCCGGAATACCTCGATGCGCTGGTCGCCAGCGCCAAGCCGTACTTGATGCAGGACCATGATCACCTGTTGCTGAGTTTCCACGGCCTGCCCGAACGGCACCTGACCAAGCTCGATCCTACGGGTTTCCACTGTTTCAAGGATGCCGACTGCTGCAAGAACGCGCCGCCGGAAGTCATGGCGACCTGTTACCGCGCCCAGTGCATCCGCACTGCCGAGCTGTTCGCCCATCGCATGGGTTTGGCGGATGGAAAATGGTCGGTGTCGTTCCAGTCGCGACTGGGCCGCGCCAAGTGGATCGAACCGTACACCGAAGCGCGCCTGGAGGAATTGGCCAAGAGCGGTGTGAAGAAGGTGCTGGTGATGTGCCCCGCGTTTGTCGCCGATTGCATTGAGACGCTGGAAGAAATCGGCGACCGTGGCCGTGAGCAGTTTCGCGAAGCGGGAGGGGAGGAGCTGGTGCTGGTGCCGTGTCTCAATGACGATCCGCAGTGGGCGCAGGCGTTGAGCACCCTTTGCGAGCGGGCGCCGATTGCTTTGTGAGGTTCAAGGGCCT
>NZ_JAOSHO010000229.1 GCF_025917275.1 Pseudomonas agronomica
CCTGAGCGTGCAACTGCTCCAACTGTGGCCAGATGGCCGCGAAATATTCGCGAAACACCAGGCCGAAACGCGACTCGACAGCAGGAATATCCAGCTCCAGATCGCAGGACAACTGTTCGATGACGGTCGCCCGGATCTGGTCCTGCGCTTCGCAGCGCCAGCCGCGACACACCGGAATCTGCCCGGCGTCGAGCTGCTGGCAGTACAGCGACAGGTCGTCGGTGTTCTGCACATAAAGCTGTTCGATCTGGGTGATGGCCGCCAAGCCGAGGCCGACGTGGTCGCAACAACCATGACGGGTAAATCCCTGGCAGTTGCGATGCAGTCGGCCGTGCTCCTGGGCCACGGCCAGGTCATCGTCAGCCCGGACAAACTGACCCAGGCCGATGTAGTGATAACCCGCCGCGACCAGGTGTTCGCAGCAAGCGCGACGCATCGCGTCTTTGTCGGCCTCGCTGCAAAAGGCCCCGGCGCCTCCGGCGTTCTTCGAACGATAGCGATAAGGCGCGCGGGCGTAGTCGAAAACGTGCAGGCGATCCGGCTCCAGCTCGATCAAGGTCGCCAGTTTCTGGGCGAAACTCTGGGGCGTCTGCCAGGCGTGGCCGTAGCCGAGATCAATGTTGATGGAGCGAAAACCAAAGGTCCGCGCCGCATCGATCAGCGAATGGATCGGCGCCGGGTTCTGGTAGCAATCGACCGACAGCTCGCTGTCGATGCCGATGTCGGGCACGCCGATGCTGACATGGGTGAACCCTTGGTCGCGGATCAGGCCCATGGTCGACCAGTCGGTATGGTGCAGGTCGACCTCGATGCTGTGGTCGCCGCTTTCGCAGAAATCGAAGCGTTTGTGCAGGTCGCTCATCAACCGTTGCAGATGGGTAATCACCGGGGTTCCGCCGGTCAGGCAAAACTGCTCGACCCGTCGCCCGCTGCCGAGGTGGCAGGCGACCAGGCCCAGTTCGTAGGTCAGGCGTTGCAGGTAGCCGTCGATTTCGCCGCACTGGCACACGCTGGCCAGGGGTGAGCAGGAGGCCAGCCGCAAGCGCGACGGCAGATGCACCGTCAGCGACAGCGGACGGCGTTTCTGCCGGCTGGCGCGCAAGCCCCTGAGCAAGTCGAGCGAGCCGATGCCGCCGTGGAACTTGCGTGTACCGACCGGACAATCGAAGTCCGCCACCGCAGGGGGTCGCCCGGAGGGACGGTCATTGGGGGAATGGAACAGGTCGAACATGACAATCTCCGAGTGGCTCGCACGGCAACAGTGTCGGGCTTATCCCGTGTGGGCGCCTTGACCTGTATCAAGCGTCCCGCAGCGACTACCAGCTCAGGTAGAACATGCCCTTGGCCAGCAGCACGATCGCGACCATGTGCAGGAACACGCTGGTGTGAATGAACTGGACGTAGCGCGCATTCATGCGCCCGCTTCGAAACAGCCACATGGCCCAGAGAAATTGCCCCAATACGCTGGCGGCGAGCAGGATCTTGAGCCCCAGCAACACACCGAACGACGATTGCAGCGGCGCCGCCAGCACCGGCCGATAGCGCAGCCAGACCATGGCGATGCCCGCGCCAAACAACACCAGCAACACCCACGGCATCAACTGCCGGGCACGCCGGCTGATGCCTTGCTCCAGCAGCACCATCACTTTGTTGGGCAACTGCTTGCGGATGTTTTCCAGGAACAACACCTCGAAAAACACCGTGCCGATGAAGATCAGCGCGGCGAACAGGTGCAGGGTCAGGAATAGCGGATAAGTCATGGCAGCCTTTTTTCGGCGGGGCGATTGGTTTATCCGAGGGTATCGCGCAGGCGTTGTGGTGGGGTTGATGCCAATCAAGGAAAAGCCAGACCACTGCAATCCCGTGAGAAACCACCACAGCTCTGTGAGAACCACCGCAACCCTGTGGGAGCGAGCTTGCTCGCGATAGCGGTGTATCGGGCACTTTGATGTAACTGATCCGACGCTATCGCGAGCAAGCTCGCTCCCACAGGGTTTCCATGTTTGCCCAGGAAAGCGTCAAGGAAATGTTACACATCTGAAATCCGGCATAACCGTTTATCAGTTTTTTGACACTTCCCCGATACGCGGTCACAACTTTTTCACTCCGCTGGGTCATAACTCCGTGGTCGCCGATGGAATATTGGCATCCAACGAGGTTTTTAGCCTGATACGGAGATAAGTCCATGATTTTCAACGTACAAAATTTTGGCGCCAAAGGAGATGGCGTTACTGACGACACGGCGGCCATTCAAAGTGCGATCGATGCGGCAGCGGCCGCGGGCGGGGGGCAGGTCTACATGCCCACCGGCACCTACATCGTTTCGGGGGGCGAGGAACCGTCCGATGGCTGCCTGATGCTCAAGAGCAACGTCTACCTGTACGGCGACGGCATGGGCGACACCACGGTCAAGGTGGCCGATGGCTCCGATACCAAGATCACCGGGGTTATCCGCTCAGCTTATGGCGAGGAAACCCACGATTTCGGTGTCAGCAACCTCACCATCGACGGCAACCGGGACCACACCACGGGCAAGATCGATGGCTGGTTCAACGGTTATATTCCCGGCGAAGAAGGCTACGACTCCAACGTCACCCTCGACAGCGTCGAGATCAAGGATTGCTCCGGGTACGGTTTCGACCCCCACGAGCAGACCGTCAACATGGTCATCAAGAACAGCGTCTCCCACGGCAACGGCCTGGATGGCTTCGTCGCCGACTTCCTCAGCGACAGCACCTTCGAAAACAACGTCGCCTACGACAACGACCGCCACGGTTTCAACGTCGTCACCAGCACCCACGATTTCACCATGACCAATAACGTTGCCTACGGCAACGGCGGCAACGGTATCGTGGTGCAGCGCGGCAGCGAAAACATTCCCTCGCCCAGCAACATCACCATCACCGGTGGCGAGGTGTACGGCAACGGCGCCGAAGGCGTGCTGGTCAAGCTGTCCAGCGAGGTCACCGTCACCGGCGTCGACATCCACGACAACACCAGCGCCGGCATCCGCATCTATGGCAGCAACCACGTCGACATCATCGACAACACGCTCAACAACAACGCCCTGGGCAGCGCGGTGCCGGAGATCATCATCCAGTCCTACGACGATACCCTCGGCGTGTCCGGCAAGTACTTCAACGGCAGCGACAACCTGATCCAGGGCAACGTGATCAGCGGCAGCAACCTCTCCACCTACGGCGTCGCCGAGCGCAACGAAGACGGCACCGATCGCAACGCCATCATCGCCAACACCATCAGCCACACCAGCAAGGGCGCCACGCTGCTCTACGGTGACGGCAGCTACGTCAGCGCCACGGTGCCGATGACCACTGTCCAAGGCACCGCGGGCAACGACATACTCACCGGCACCAGCGCCAGCGAAATCTTCTACGGCGCGGCCGGCAACGACACCATTAACGGCGCAGCCGGGGCCGATGTCCTGGTGGGCGGCGCGGGGGTCGACAAACTGACCGGCGGAACCGGTGCCGATACGTTCCGCTTCGCCAGCCAATCCGACAGTTATCGCAACGCCACGACCAGTTTCGACGACACCATCACCGACTTCGACGTGACCCAGGACAAGATCGACCTCGCCGGCCTCGGCTTCACCGGCCTGGGCAATGGCCGTGGCGGCACCCTGCAAATAAGCTACAGCGCCAGCAACGACCGCACCTACATCAAGGACTTCGACGCCGATGCCAGCGGCAATCGCTTCGAGCTGATTCTGTCGGGCAACCTGGCAAGTACCCTGACGGCCAGCAACTTCATCTTCAACCGGGTCATCACCGGCACCGCCGGCAGCGATTCGTTGCTGGGCAGCGACGCGGCCGACACCCTGCTCGGCCTGGCGGGCAATGACAGCCTCAGCGGTGGCGCGGGCGACGACAAGCTCGACGGCGGCGCCGGCATGGACACCCTCACGGGCGGCGCCGGGGCGGACACCTTCGTGTTCTCCAACCGCCTGGACAGCTATCGCAACTACAACACCGGCGGCGCCAACCTCGGTGACCTGATCACCGACTTCGACATCGCCGCCGACAAGATCGACCTGTCCGCCATGGGCTTCACCGGCCTGGGCGATGGCAAGAACAATACCGTCTACCTGGTCCTCAACAGCGCAGGCACCAAGACCTACATCAAGTCGCTGGAAGCAGATGCCAATGGCAACCGCTTCGAGGTGGCGCTGGACGGCAACTACCTCGACAAACTGACCAACGCCAACTTCGTCTTCGCCACGTCTTCACCGGTCAACCAGGCCCCCGTGGTGGCGACGCCGCTGCTGGACCAGAACGCCACCGAGAAGACCCCCTTCAGCTACGTGGTGCCGGCCACCGCCTTCACCGACCCGGATAACGACAGCCTCAGCTACACCGCCAAGCTGGCCGATGGCAGCGCCCTGCCCAGCTGGCTGACGTTCAACGCCGCCACGCGCACATTCAGCGGCACCCCGCCGGACACCGCGTCGGGCACCTACTCGATCCAGGTCACCGCGACCGATGGCAGCAACGCCACCGTCAGCGACAGCTTTACCCTGGCCGTGCAGGACGTACCCACCTCCGTGGTGATCAACGGCACGCCGAACAACGACACACTGACTGGCACTGTCGCCAACGAGCAGATTTTCGGCGGCGCCGGCAACGACACCATCAATGGCGCCGCCGGCAACGACATCCTGGTGGGCGGCACCGGGGTCGACAAACTCACCGGCGGCGCGGGCGCCGACGTGTTCCGCTACACCTCCAAGCTCGACAGCTACCGCACCGGTTCCACCAGTGCCAGTGACCAGATCCTTGATTTCGACGTGGCCGCCGACAAGATCGACGTCGCGGCACTGGGCTATACCGGCCTGGGCAACGGGCTCAACGGCACCCTGCAGGTCACGTACAGTTCGTCCACCAACCGCACCTACCTCAAGGACCTCACGGTCGATGCCAACGGCAACCGTTTCGAAATCTCCATGGCAGGCAATTACGTCAGCAGCCTGACGGCCAATCACTTCGTTTTCGCCGACCAGAACACCCCGACCAACGTGGCGCCGGTGGTGGTCATCCCGCTGCTGGACCAGAACGCCAGTGAAAGCACGCCGTTCAAATACACCGTGGCGAGCAACAGCTTCAGCGACGCCAACCAGGATGTACTGACCTACACCGCGACCCTCGCCAACGGCAGCGCCCTGCCCTCGTGGCTGACATTCAACGCCACCAACCTGACCTTCAGCGGCACCCCGACCAACACCGCCGCCGGCAACTACGACGTGCTGGTCAAGGCCACCGACCCTTCGGGCGCGTCGGTCAGCGACTCCTTTGCCCTGACCGTGGCCGACTCCCCCGCCAACACCATCACCGGCACCGCCAATGCCGAAACCCTCAACGGCACGGCGGGCGCCGACCTGATCCTCGGCCTGGGCGGCAGCGACACCATCAAGGCCGGCACGGGCGCGGACATCATCGACGGCGGCGCCGGGCGCGACTCGTTGTATGGCGGCGACGGCGCCGACACGTTCCGCTACAGCAACCTGTCCGACAGCTACCGCGACTACGACACCGGAGGCGTCACGGCCACGGACACGATCTATGACTTCACCGTCGGCGTGGACAAGATCGACGTGTCCGCGCTGGGCTTCACCGGCCTCGGCAACGGCGAAAACGGCACGCTCTACATGACCTTGAACGCCGCCGGAGACAAGACCTACGTCAAATCGAGCGAGGCCGACGCCGATGGCAACCGTTTCGAGATCGCGCTGAACGGCAACTACCTCAACACCCTCACCGCCAGCGATTTCGTCTTCGGCGAACGCGCCCAGCAGGACATTCTCTACTTGCCCACGCTCGGCCAATCCAACGCACGCCTGCTGCGCATGACCGAAGACGACGATCAATCCGGCACCTCGATGCTGGTCAACGACCTGGACAAGTACACCACCTATGACGTGCGCAGCCAGTTCACCGATGCCGATGGCAACGGTATCGACATCGCGGTGGGTGGCAGCACGGTCAACGGTTTGTCGACGCTGGGCGCAGAGGAGCTGAAATTATGCTGGTGGCTGACCGACACCAACCAACCCGGGCCGGCGTTATTGCGGGCCGTGACGTTGCTGCGCGACCAGCTCACCGAACTGAAGGCCATCGACAACGTGACCATGGGCATCATCTGGGGCCAGGGCGAGGAAGCCGCCCAGGAAATCGCCCGGGCCACCGACAAGGCAGCCGCCGCGGCGGCCTATAAGGCGGCGACGCTGAAGGTCTTCGATTACTTGCACGCCCAGTTCGGCAACTTCACCGTGTACATGATGGAGACCGGTCACTACGAGCAGGACGCGGCGCGGGCCCGCGGGTATCCGGAAGACAAGATCGCCGCCATCGTCGACGGCGTCGGCTATGTTCGCACCGCCCAGGAAGCCATCGCCGCCGAGCGCGCCGACGTGAAGTTGGCCGTGGACTACACCGACCTGCCCTTGCGCTACGAAGTCGACCCACTGGTGTATCCCGATGACGTCTGGCACTTGCACGAGGAGTCGGCGGAGATCGTTGGCCAACGCCTGGCGGACTACATTGCCGATGACCTCGGTTTCCACGGCAATCCCAACGACAACAACAGCGTGCAGGACATCTTCGACGGCACGCAGAACGAGGGCGGGAAGATTTTCGGTACCGACCAGGACGATACGCTGGTGGGCAGTTCCGGCAACGACACGCTGGACGGCGACCTGGGCGCCGACACCCTGACCGGTGGCGATGGCAACGACATCTACATCGTCGACAACGCGTTCGACAGCGTGGTGGAAACCAACACCTCGACCTCGCAGATCGATACCGTGCAGGCCTCGGTGAGCTGGACCCTGGGCGCCAACCTGGAAAACCTGGTGCTGACCGGCGTATCGGACATCGACGGCACCGGTAACGAGCGGCGCAACTTCATCACCGGCAACGTCGCCAACAACGTACTCGATGGCGCTGCAGGGGCCGACAGCATGAGCGGCGGCGATGGCAACGACACGTACTACGTCGACAACGCCAGCGACACGGTGATCGAGACCAGCAGCAATCCGGTGTCAGGCGGCATCGACAGCGTGCACAGCAGCCTGGCGACCTACACGTTGGGCAGCAACGTCGAGAATCTGTATATCGACAGCGCTGGCGACGCCAACGGGATCGGTAACGCGTTGAACAACACGCTGTTTGCCGGTGCCGGCAACAACATCCTCGACGGACGCGATGGCAACGACACGGTGTCGTTCGAGCGGGCCCTGGCCGGGGTGACCGTGAATCTGTCGACGTCTGCGCAGCAGAACACCGTGGGTTCGGGGCTGGACACTTTGAAGTTCATCGAGAACCTGACGGGCAGCGCCTACGCTGACACCCTCTCGGGCAACAGCGCCGGGAACATCCTCAACGGAGGCGCGGGCAACGACACCTTGGTGGGCGGCTCGGGCGATGACCGGTTGATCGGCGGTGCGGGCACCGACAATCTCACGGGTGGCACGGGCGCGGACACCTATGCGTTTGGCGCGCTGTCGGACATGGGCATCGGTGCGGCGCGGGACGTGATCAACGGGTTCAAGACCACGGAGCTGGATAAACTCGATCTCACCGGCCTGGACGCCAATCCGCTGACCGCCGCCCACGATGCGTTCACCTTCATCGGCAGCAACGCCTTCGACACCACCAACGCCACCGGCCAGTTGCGGTTTGTCGACGGCATCCTCTACGGCAGTACCAACGCCGACGCCACCGCCGAGTTCGAACTCGCCCTGGTGGGCGTCAAGGAGCTGCATGCCAGTGACTTTACTGCCTGATTGAGCTTTTGGGACTGCACCGACCCGTAGGAGCTGCCGAGCGAAGCGA
>NZ_JAOSHO010000023.1 GCF_025917275.1 Pseudomonas agronomica
TCGCGAGCAGGCTCGCTCCCACATAGGGGCTGAGGTATCAGGCCGGAACGTCGAGATCCAGGTGCAGGTTGTCGATCAGGCGCGTGGTACCGAGGAATGCCGCCACCAGGATCACTAGGTCGCGATCCTCGTTCACGGCCGGACGCAAGGTCTTCGCGTGGCGGATTTCCAGGTAGTCGGGGCGCAGGCCAGCGGCTTCCAATTGCTGGAGCTGCTCGGCGATGAGCGCCGGGTAATCCCGCTGCCCTTGCTTGATGGCCTCGGCGATCTGGCTCAGGACGCGATAGACCACGGGCGCGACGGCGCGTTGATCAGGGCTGAGAAAGCCGTTGCGTGAAGACAGCGCCAGGCCGTCCTCGGCGCGAACGGTCGGCTCGCCGATGATCTGGATCGGCATGTTCAGGTCATGGACCAAGGCGCGAATCACCGCCAGTTGCTGAAAGTCTTTCTGGCCAAACACCGCCAGGTCCGGCTGGACCATGTTGAACAGCTTGCTGACCACCGTCGCCACGCCTTCGAAATGCCCCGGACGGCTGGCGCCGCAGAGCCCTTCGGATAGTTGCGGGACACTGACCCGGGTCTGCCCCACCATGCCGTCGGGGTACATCTCCTCGACGCTGGGGGCGAACAGCAAGTGGCAACCGGCCTGGAGCAATTTCTCCTGGTCGGCCGCCAGGGTGCGCGGGTACTTGTCCAAATCTTCGCCAGCGCCGAACTGCAATGGATTGACGAAGATGCTCGCCACGACGAAATCGGCTCGTTGCGAGGCTTTGGTGACCAGGGCCATGTGGCCGCTGTGCAAGTTGCCCATGGTCGGGACGAAGGCGATGCGCTTGCCCTCGCCACGGGCGCGGGCCACGGCGGCCCGGAGTTCGCGTACGGTCTTGACGGTGTTCATGCGGAGAATCCGTGTTCGGCGCCCGGGAAGGACGCAGCCTTCACTTCGGCGACGTAGGCTTGCAGGGCTGCCTGGATAGAGGGTTGCCCCGCCATGAAATTTTTCACGAATTTCGGCACGCGACCGGTGATCGACAGCCCGAGCATGTCGTGGAGCACCAGCACCTGACCGTCGGTGGCGTTGCCAGCGCCGATGCCGATCACTGGAATCTTCACCGCCTGGGTGATTTCCTGGGCCAGTTCGCTGGGCACGCATTCGAGCAGCAACATGGCGGCCCCGGCCTGCTCCAGCGCGATCGCATCGGCGCGCATCTGCCGGGCCTGGTTTTCATTGCGGCCCTGGACCTTGTAGCCACCGAGGATATTCACGGCTTGAGGGGTGAGGCCCAAGTGCGCGCACACCGGAATACCCCGTTCGGCCAGCAGCCGTATCGAGTCGGCCAGCCACAACGCACCTTCGACCTTGACCATGTGGGCGCCGGCCTGCATCAGCAGGGCGCTGTTAGTCATGGTTTGTTCAAGGGTGGCGTAGGCCATGAACGGCAGGTCGGCGAGGATCAGCGCGTCGGTGTTACCGCGCTTGACCGCCGCTACGTGGTAGGCCATCTCGGCAGTGGTCACCGGCAATGTGCTGTCGTGACCTTGCAACACCATGCCGAGGGAGTCGCCCACCAGCAGCACCTCGACTCCAGCCTCATTGCAGGCATGGGCGAAGGTGGCGTCATAGCAGGTCAGCATGGTGATTTTCTCACCTTTTTGCTTGAGACCTTGCAGCGTGGTCAGGGTAATAGCTGGCATGAAAAAGTCCTCATGAGGCGCTCGAATACAGGCGCACCTTCTTTGCGTGGTGCTTGTAAGGCCTGGATTGCGCCCATTAGCGCCGCGTTGGCGGCGACGGGACGCCTATAGTCGTGAGGAGTATCGGGGAAGTCAATTGGATGTGTTACCGCCAGGTGTTACCGCGGTTACTGATGCGTTTCAGCGCAGGGGCGTGTTTCAAATCTGACTGCCGGGTCCCGGATCCTGTGGGAGCGAGCTTGCTCGCGATGACGGTGGATCAGTTGCCCCACCTGTAACTGACACACCGCTATCGCGAGCAAGCTCGCTCCCACAGGGAATGGTGTTTGTCAGATAAGCGGCAAGCGTTCCAGGCCGACGAATGGGCATTCAGCGAGCAGGTCCTTGAGGCGGCGTCCGTCAGCGAGGCGCAGCTCGGCGGGCGCCAGTTCGGCCAGGGGATAGAGCACAAAGGCTCGGGCTTGCATATGGTAGTGGGGAACCTTGAGGCGGGGCTCGTCGATCAGACGGTCACCGAACAGCAGGATGTCCAGGTCCAGGGTGCGCGGGCCCCAGCGCTCAAGGCGCTCGCGACCCTGGCCGGTTTCGATGGCTTGCAGCGCGTCGAGCAGCTCAAGCGGTGCCAGGTCGCTGTCCAGGGCCGCCACCGCATTGGTGTAGCGCGGCTGGCCGGGCAGCAGGGAATCGCTTTGATAAAACGCCGAGACGCCTGCCAGTCGGGTCTCGGGCAGTCGCGCCAGCGCCTCGATGGCGCTGCGCAGTTGCTCGGCGGGTTCGGCGAGGTTGCTGCCCATGCCGATATAGATGCGTTCCATCGATTACTCGTCTGATGCGCTCGGTACGCCGGCACGCTTACGCTTGGTACCGCTGCTGCGTCGACGCTTGCGCGGGCCGCTGGTGCCGTCGTCCTTGCCGCTGAGCTCGCGAATCATCTCGCGGCGCTCGCTGTCGTTGGCGTCCTGGTAATCGGTCCACCATTCGCCCAGGCCATCGGTCTGCTCGCCTGCGCTTTCACGCAACAGCAGGAAGTCGTAGCCGGCGCGGAAACGCGGGTTTTCCAGCAGCAGGTCGGCACGTTTGCCGCTGCGCCGCGGCAGGCGTTCCTGCATGTCCCAGATCTCGCGGATCGGCATCGTGAAGCGTTTCGGGATCGCAATGCGCTGGCACTGTTCGGCGATCAGTTCGTGGGCCGCTTCCTGCATGGCGGGAATCGGCGGCATGCCACGGTCTTGCAAGCGCAGCACGCGAGCGGGCAGGGCAGGCCAGAGCAAGGCAGCGAACAGGAACGCAGGGGTTACCGGTTTGTTCTGCTTGATGCGCAGGTCGGTGTTGATCAACGCTTCGCTGATCAGGGTGTGGGTGTAGGTCGGGTTGTGCTCCAGGGCTTCGGCGCTGGCGGGGAACAGCGGATCGAAGAGCTGCAGGTCCACGAGCATCTCGAAGGTATCTGCCGCGTTGCCTGACAGGAACAGCTTGAGCACTTCTTCGAACAGGCGGGCCGAGGGGATTTCCCGCAGCATTGGCGCGAGCTCGCGAATCGGCAGGGCGCTGTGTTTTTCGATGCCGAAATCCAGCTTGGCGGCGAAACGCACGGCCCGCAGCATCCGCACCGGGTCTTCCTGGTAACGCTGCTTGGGATCGCCGATCAGGCGGATCAAGCGGTTGCGAATGTCGTGCACGCCGTTGGCGTAATCGAGAATGCGCTCACTGACCGGGTCGTAATACAGGGCGTTGATGGTGAAGTCGCGCCGCTGCGCGTCTTCTTCCAGAGTGCCGTAGACGTTGTCGCGCAGGATGCGTCCGCTCTCGTTGCGAGACGACTGGTTGCTGTCTTCGTCTTCGTCGTTTTGCGGATGGTTGGCGCGGAAGGTTGCCACTTCGATGATTTCGCGACCGAAATGGATATGCACCAGCTTGAAGCGTCGGCCGATGATCCGCGCGTTGCGGAATTCGGCGCGTATCTGCTCAGGCGTGGCGCTGGTCGCGACATCGAAATCCTTGGGGGTGATATTCAGCAGCATGTCACGCACGCAGCCGCCGACCAGATAAGCCTGGTAGCCGGCGTTCTGCAGGCGCTCGACGATGTTCACCGCGTAACGGCTGAATTGGGCCTTTTGCAACGAATGCTGGCCGCTGTTGAGCACTTCAGGCGTGCTGCGTATGTGTTGCGTACGACGCAAGGGAGAACGGAATGACTGGAACAGCTTCTTCAGCATGGGATGCACTGTTTGAAGGAATATTCGGCCAAAAACGAAGAATGGCCGCATGATGGGCGGGGATTCTAGCATTTAGTCAACGGATGGTGTAGGACGCAGGCGCTTTGAGCTGAAAGCTTCAAGCGACGAGCTCTGTAGGCGGCGGGGAAGGCGGAACGGCAGAAACCACAAGGGGAGCCGAAGCTCCCCCAGAATTAGTTGCGTGCTCTGTTTTTATTATTGGTTTCGGGCTTCTTGTTTTTGTTGAGTGCCCGCGCCACGAGGTTTTCCCTTCGTGACCCTCCCAATCGGGAGCCAAGAGCAAACGGATTGCTTTGGTCGCTGTGTTGCAGTGATCAATCGATCCAACCAGTTCAGGCACCTGTCTTGAGACAGTTTTTATTGTTCTCGGCCTGGTTGTGGGGCAAGCCCCAAATACAACGCCTCTCCAAAAGAATCAGTTAGCTGCGCCTCTCGCCGTCTTGTTTTTATTGTGCGTGAGTCGATTCGTCTTATTTTTATTGTCTTGTGCATTGCTTGTTATTGTTCTTGTACCAAAGCTATAGCAGGGTGCGTGCCAACTTTTGCCAGGCCCAGCGAAACCGGGGGTTCTATCGATATGCCTGTTTTTTCGGGGCGAAAAAAAGCCGGGGTTTCGTTACCGTAAACCCCGGCTTCTGTTACGTGAAAAAGCTGAGGTAACAGTTTTTTCACATTGCGCGATGTTACCTGTGCACCTCAGCTTTCGCTGGTCGCCCCGGTCTTGCGCCGTGGGATCCCCAGGCGCTGGCGACGTTCCCACAGGCATTTGCGGCTGACGCCCAGCTTGCGTGCCAGTTCGGTCTCGGTCATGTGGTCCTGGTGTTCAAGGACGAAATGCTGGAAATAGTCTTCCAGGGACAGGTCCTCGGTGGGTTCATGGCTGGTGTTGTTGGCAGCGCCTCCCTGTTGTGGGGCCAGGCCGATGAATTCTTCGTCGTCGAGGTCACTCAGTTCGATGTCGATGCCCAGCAGGTCGGCGGAGATTTCCGGGCTTTCGCTCAGGATCACTGCTCGCTCCACAGCGTTTTCCAGCTCCCGGACGTTACCGGGCCAAGCGTAATGACGAATGGCCTGCTCGGCATCCGGGGCGAATTTCAAGTCGGTACGATTGATCCGCGCGCTCTGGCGGGCGAGGAACGCATTGGCGATTTCGTTGACGTCGGCACCGCGCTCGCGCAGGGGCGGCAGTTTCAGGGCAATCACGTGCAGGCGGTAATAAAGGTCTTCACGGAACTGGCCGATCTTCGCCAGGCTCTTCAGGTCCCGGTGGGTCGCGGCGATCAGGCGTACGTCGACCTTCTGTGACTGGACCGAGCCGACTCGACGGATCTCGCCTTCCTGGAGTACCCGCAGCAATCGCGCCTGGGCTTCCAGTGGCAGTTCGCCGATCTCATCGAGGAACAGCGTGCCGCCGTCTGCCGCTTCCACCAGGCCGGCACGTCCGGCGCTGGCGCCTGTGAACGCACCCTTTTCGTGGCCGAACAGCTCGGATTCGATCAGGCTTTCCGGAATGGCCGCGCAGTTCACCGAGATCATCGGCGCCTTGGCTCGGCGGGACAGGTTGTGCAGCGCCCGGGCCACCAATTCCTTGCCAGTGCCGGACTCGCCCTGGATCAGGACATTGGAGTCAGTCGGCGCCACTTTGCGGATCTTGACGTACAGATCCTGCATAGGCGGGCACGAACCGATGATGCCAATTTCGCCATTGCTGTTGCTGGCCCCTGCCTTCGCGGCGGTTACCTTGCCGTTCGTCGTTTCCGACGACTGGCTGGTCGCTGTCTGGCGGTCACGTAGGATGCGGGCTACGGCCTGGAGCATCTCATCGTGGTCGAATGGTTTGGCGATGTAGTCCACCGCGCCCATTTTCATGGAATCGACCGCCGAGCGCAGGCTCGCGTAACTGGTCATGATCAGCACCGGCGTGCCCTGTCCGAGCTTGATCAACTCGGTCCCGGGGGCGCCGGGCAGACGCAGGTCGCTGACGATCAGGTCAAACGTGGGAATGCTGAAACGCTCTTGTGCTTCCTGCACGGAACCGGCTTCGCTGACCTGGTACTGGTTGCGTTCCAGCAGGCGGCGCAAGGCGGAGCGGATAATTGTTTCGTCTTCGACGATCAAAATGTGCGGCATTGATTCGATTCTCTCGACGGTCTCAGTTCACAGCGGACGTCGCTTCGACATGACGCGGCAAGGTGACCCGGATACGGGTGCCACGCTGGCTCTGAACATCGGCCGGGCTGTCGATGGTGATTTGTCCATAATGCTCTTCAACGATGGAATAGACCAGTGCGAGGCCCAGACCGGTGCCTTCGCCAGGATCCTTGGTGGTGAAGAAGGGTTCGAACAATCGATCCATGATGTTCTGTGGAATACCGCTGCCCTCGTCTTCGACGATCAGGTCGACCGTGTGTTCGAAAGCCTCGCTCTTGACCCGTACCGCGCTGCCAGCCGGTGAGGCGTCGCGCGCGTTGGACAACAGGTTGATCAGCACTTGGGCGAGCCGTTGGGGGTCGCCATCGACCCAGTGATCCGGATCGCACAAGTTGAAAAATTGCACTTCGAAGTTGCGCCGGTTGAGCGCCAGCAGGCCGATGGCATCCTGGGCCACTTCGGCCAGGCAGACGGGTTCGTCATTGTGTTGATGGCCGCCGGCATGGGCGAAACTCATCAGGGACTGGACGATGCGCGACACGCGTTTGGTCTGCTCGAGGATCTGGCCGCTGATTTCCGTCAGCTCGCCGTCTTCCTCGCGCTCTTCACGAAGATTTTGCGCCAGGCACGCGATGCCGGTGATCGGGTTGCCGATTTCGTGGGCCACGCCGGCCGCCAACCGACCGATGCTGGCCAGTCGTTCGGAGTGGACCAGCTTGTCTTCGAGCATCTGGGTGTCGGTCAGGTCTTCCACCAGCAGCACCAGGCCACTGTTCCCCGGTGCCAACGGCTCGTCGATGGCGGCTTTGTGAAGGTTCAGCCAGCGGGTCTGGCCGTCGAGCGCCAGGTGCTGTTTGTGCAAATGTTCGTCCGGCAGGTCGATGAAGCCCTGCAACAGGCCTTTCCACGGCTCGCCCAGGGTACTCAGGCGTGAACCGACCACGCGCTGGGCGGCGATGCCGGTCAGCTCCTCCATGGCCTTGTTCCACATCAGGATTTCCTGGTCCTTGGCGAGGGAGCAGACACCCATCGGCAGTTCCTGCAGGGTCTGGCGATGATAACGACGCAGGGCGTCCAGCTCGGCGGCCAGGCCGGTGAGGCGCGAGTGGTAGTCCTCGAGGCGACTTTCGATGAAGTGAATGTCTTCGGTGACATAGTTCTCACCGCCGGCCTTGTAGGGCAGGAAGGTCTCGACCATGTCCTGGGCCACGCTGGGCCCCATCAGGCCGGACAGGTTGGCTTCGATCCGATCCCGCAACCGGCGCAAGGCGTATGGACGGCGTTCGTCGAACGGCAGGTAAAGGTCGCGCAGGGCCTGCTCGACTTCCTTTTGCGCAGCCTTGGCGCCCAGGGGCTTGGCCAGTTGGGTGGCAAACTCCTGGGGCGAGGCCGCGTGCAGCTCACGGCGCTGCGGCCGGCGCACGTTATCCACGGCGCAGGCTTCGGCGGCGCTGGCTTCTTCGCTGCTGGCGTTGGTGAACAGCGAGATCAGGGTGAACATCAGCACATTCGCCGCCAGCGAGGCGATGGCTGCCATGTGCCAACTGGTGTCGTCGAGCACGTAGATCATGTTCAACAGCGGGATATAGAAACCCTGCAGGTTGCCCAGCAGTGGCAGCAGCATGGCGACCAGCCAGACCACGATCCCCGCCAGCAGGCCGGCGATGAAGCCGCGGCGGTTGGCGGTCGGCCAATACAACACGGACAGTACGCCGGGCAGGAATTGCAGGGTTGCAACGAACGCGACGATGCCCAGGTTGGCCAGGTCCTGTCCGTCTCCCAGCATCAGGTAGAAACCGTAGCCGGCCATGATGATCGCGACGATCAATGCGCGACGGGTCCATTTCAGCCAGCGATAGATGTTCCCCTCTGCTGGAGGCTGGTAAAGCGGCAGTACCAAGTGGTTGAGGGCCATCCCCGACAGCGCCAGGGTGGTCACGATGATCAGGCCGCTGGCCGCCGAGAGGCCGCCGACATAGGCCAGCAGCGCCAAGGCTTCGTTGTTGGCGGCGATGCCGATGCCGAGGGTGAAGTATTCCGGGTTGGTGCTGGCGCCGAGTTTCAAGCCGGCCCAGAGGATCAGCGGCACGGCCAGGCTCATCAACAGCAGGAACAGCGGCAGGCCCCAGCTCGCACTGACCAGCGAGCGCGGGTTGAGGTTTTCCGTGAACGTCATGTGGTACATGTGCGGCATCACGATCGCCGAGGCGAAGAACACCAGCAGCAGCGTGCGCCACGGTCCTTCCTGGAGCGGCGTGTGCAGCGCCGCGAGGGCGGTCTGGTTCTGCAGCAGCCAGATCTCGAGCTGCTGCGGGCCGTCGAATACGCCATACAAGGCGTAAAGGCCGACGCCGCCGATGGCGATCAGCTTGATCACCGACTCGAAGGCGATCGCGAACACCAGGCCTTCATGTTTTTCCCGCGTGGCGATGTGCCGCGAGCCGAAGAAAATGGTGAAGAGGATGATCAGGACGCAGAAGCTCAGCGCCACCCGGTGCTGCACCGGTTCGTGGGTCAGGATGCTGATGGAATCGGCGACCGCCTGCATTTGGAGCGCGAGCAGTGGCAGCACGCCGACCAGCATGAAGATCGTGGTCAGCGCGCCCGCCCAGGTGCTGCGGAAGCGAAAGGCGAACAGGTCGGCCAACGACGACAATTGGTAGGTGCGGGTGATTTTCAGGATCGGGTAGAGCAGCACCGGCGCCAGCAGGAAGGCCCCGGACACGCCAAGGTAACTGGACAGGAAGCCATAGCCATACTGGTACGCCAGGCCCACCGTGCCATAGAACGCCCATGCACTGGCATACACGCCCAGCGACAGGGTGTAGGTCAGCGGGTGGCGAATGATCGCGCGCGGGATCATGCCTCGTTCGCTGATCCAGGCTACGCCGAACAGCACCGCCAGATAGGCCGCGCTGATCAGGATCATCTGGGTCAGGCTAAAGCTCATCGGCATCTTTTTGGCTCTGAAGGATAAAGGTCACGACGATCAGGATCAGCCAGAGCAGATACGGCCGATACCAGGCACCCGTGGCATCGATCCACCAATCCATGATGGCCGGGGAGAACAGGTAAATCCCCACTACCAGGAGCAGGACCAAGCGATAGATGTACATCCCGGTCTCTCTTTTTTATGCACGTGCCCGAAAACGTGCGGCGATGGTAACGGATAGGCGGCAGGCTGCAAGGGCCGTCACTGTATTTGCGCTTCGGGCAGGGTCAGTGTGCGCGGGATCTTGCCCGCATCCCAGTGGCGAATGCCCCAGGCCAGCAACTCCCCTGGGCTGGCATCGACCAGTTCCGGCGCCGGTTGCTGGCCCAATGCGCGCAACGCCCTTAACAGCAGCGGCGTTGCCTGATCGGCCGTCAACGGTGGCGAGCGATAGGATTTGCCGAGCTTGTGTCCGTCCGGCTGGGTGATCAGCGGCACGTGCAGATAACGCGGTCGCGGCAAGCCCAGCAGTTCTTGCAGGTAGAGTTGGCGCGGCGTGGAATCCAGCAGGTCGGCGCCGCGGACAATGTCGCTGATGCCTTGCCAGGCATCGTCGAGGACCACGGCCAGTTGGTAGGCATAGAGCCCGTCGCGACGGCGAATGACGAAATCGCCAGCCTCGCGGCCCAGGTGCTGGCGGAACTCGCCTTGGACCCGGTCGACGAAATGGTATTCGAGTTCCGGAACGCGCAGGCGGATGGCGGCGTCTTCGGCGTCGTGCCCGGCGTTGCGGCACAATCCGGGATAAATGCCTTGATACGGTTCCAGTTGCTTGCGCGAACAGGTGCAGGCGTAGGCCAGGCCTCGGCTGAACAAGCGGTCGATGACCTGCTGGTAGGCTTCGTGGCGATCACTCTGGCGCACCATTTCGCCGTCCCATTCAAACCCATAGCTTTCAAGCGCCTTGAGAATCGCCGCTTGCGCGCCGGGCTCTTCCCGTGGCGGGTCGAGGTCTTCCATGCGCAACAACCAGCGTCCGCCCACGGCCCGGGCGTCGAGATACGACGCCAGCGCGGCGACCAGCGAGCCGAAATGCAGGTGGCCGCTGGGGGTGGGGGCGAAGCGTCCGGTGTAGTCAGTCATGGGCGAATGTTACTGGTTCCGGGCACAAGGCGTGCAGATCTTGATGGCGGAGCATAATTCCCTGTGGGAGCGAGCTTGCTCGCGATGACGGCGACTTATTCAATACTTATGCAAGCTGGCCCACCGCTATCGCGAGCAAGCTCGCTCCCACAAGGGGATTGGGTGTGCAGGTGGAGCGCAAACAAAAAACGGAGCGTATGAACGCTCCGTTTCGATGACAGCCCCGGCGATTACTTGCCGACCTGTTTTTCCTTGATTTCCGCGAGGGTCTTGCAGTCGACGCACATGTCGGCGGTCGGACGTGCTTCCAGTCGCTTGACGCCGATCTCGACGCCGCAGGACTCGCACCAGCCGTACTCTTCGTCTTCGATCAATTGCAGCGTCTTGTCGATTTTCTTGATCAGCTTGCGTTCACGGTCGCGGGCGCGCAATTCAAGGCTGAATTCTTCTTCCTGGCTGGCACGGTCGGCCGGGTCAGGGAAGTTGGCCGCGTCGTCCTTCATATGGTCAACCGTGCGATCGACTTCCTGCATCAGGTCCTGTTTCCACTTGTTCAGGATCTTGGTGAAGTGCGCGCGCATGGGGGCGCCCATGTACTCCTCGCCCTCTTTCGCGACATATGGCTCAAACCCGCTGAGCGACTGGTTTTCTTTCTGCTTTGCTTGGGTGGGCATGAATGGACCGCCTCTACTCTTGTAATCCACTACGCAGGATTGCTCCATCACCGACACCTGCCGGCCCTGCGGCTGCAAGCGGGCGAACTTACCAGATCAAATCGGGCCGCGCTACTCCCGGTTGTCGAGCCTGGCGCGGCTGGGCCCGGTAAAACATGGCCGGGCCCGGTCCGGTGGGGTCGCAAACCTGCTCAATGCTTGATTTTAGTCAAGCCTGGGTTAAACGCTGGAGTCATTTCCAGCGATCTATGCGCTAGGACCGTTTTAGATTTGCGCTCGTTCCCGCAGCTGTCCGCGAGTTGGGTAGAATCGGTTCTTTTTTTCGCGAAGGACGGCCCCATGGCCCAGCCCTACAGCGCACGCAGTCGTGCCATCGAACCTTTCCATGTCATGGCGTTGCTGGCGCGTGCCAACGAATTGCAGGCCGCCGGGCACGACGTCATTCACCTGGAGATCGGCGAGCCGGACTTCACCACCGCCGAGCCGATCATCCAGGCCGGCCAAGCGGCCTTGGCGGCGGGCAAGACCCGTTACACAGCGGCCCGTGGCATTCCTGAACTGCGCGAGGCCATCGCCGGTTTCTATGCGCAACGCTATGGGGTGGATATCGATCCCCGGCGCATCCTGGTGACGCCGGGCGGATCCGGCGCGTTGCTGTTGGCCAGCGCCTTGCTGGTGGACCCCGGCAAACATTGGCTGCTGGCCGACCCTGGTTATCCGTGCAACCGTCATTTCCTGCGCCTGATCGAAGGTGCGGCGCAATTGGTGCCTGTGGGACCGGACGTGCGTTATCAATTGACGCCAGATCTGGTGAATCGCCATTGGGACCATGACAGCGTTGGTGCGCTGGTGGCTTCCCCGGCCAACCCGACCGGGACGATTCTATCCCGGGAGGAGTTGGCGGGATTGTCCAAGGCGATCAAGGGCCACAACGGCCATCTGGTGGTCGATGAGATCTATCACGGCCTGACCTACGGCACCGACGCCGCCAGCGTGCTGGAGGTCGATGACGATGCGTTTGTCCTGAACAGTTTCTCCAAGTATTTCGGCATGACTGGCTGGCGGCTCGGCTGGCTGGTGGCGCCTTTGGCGGCCGTCGGTGAGTTGGAAAAGCTTGCGCAAAATCTCTACATAAGTGCACCCAGCATGGCCCAATACGCGGCCCTGGCGTGTTTCGAGCCGGCGACCATCGAGATTTTCGAGCAGCGTCGCGCCGAGTTCGCGTTGCGTCGCGACTTCCTCCTGCCGGCCTTGCGCGAGTTGGGATTCGGTATCGCAGTCGAGCCGCAAGGCGCGTTCTACCTCTATGCCGACATCAGCGCATTTGGCGGCGATGCCTTTGCGTTCTGCCAGCATTTTCTGGAAACCGAGCACGTGGCGTTCACGCCGGGGCTGGATTTCGGTCGCCATCAGGCCGGCCACCACGTGCGGTTCGCCTACACCCAAAGCCTGCCGCGGCTACAGGAAGCAGTGGAGCGAATTGAGCGTGGCCTGCGGAGCTGGCAAGGCTGATGCGCTTTTCCCCTGCTCTGGAAGAAGGACGGCTGATTCGACGTTACAAACGTTTTCTCGCCGATATCGAGACCGTTCATGGCGAACTGCTGACGATTCATTGCCCGAATACCGGCTCGATGCTCAATTGCATGGCCGAAGGCGCACGCGTCTGGTTCAGTCGTTCCAACGACCCCAAGCGCAAGTTGCCGGGCACCTGGGAAATCGGCGAAACCCCTCAGGGGCGCTTGGCCTGTATCAATACCGCGCGAGCCAATTCGCTGGTCGAGGAGGCGCTGCGGGCCGGTGTCATCCAGGAGCTGAACGGTTTCACAGGGCTGAAGCGGGAAGTGGCCTATGGCGTTGAGAACAGCCGTATCGACTTTCGGCTCGAATACGCCGATTGCAGCTCGGCCTGGGTCGAGGTGAAGAGCGTTACGCTGGGTTTTGCCGGGACGAATGTGGCGGCGTTTCCCGACGCGGTGACCTTGCGCGGCGCCAAGCATCTGCGAGAGCTGGCCTGTCTGGCTCGGGAAGGTGTGCGCGCCGTGCAGTTGTATTGCGTGAACCTGAGTGGCATCGAGGCGGTGCGCCCGGCGCAGGAAATCGACCCGATGTACGCCGCGGCGTTGCGCGAGGCGGTGGCCGCCGGGGTGGAAGTGCTGGCCTACGGCGCCTCGCTGACGCCGGAGCAGATGTGGGTGGATCGCCCGTTGCCGGTATTGATTGAGCCGTTACAGATTGGCCCAGATGCCTTGATCGTCCTCCCGGCTGTCTAGGGCGGTCAGGAATTGTCCGGCGCAAGGGCCGGCGACGCATTCACCGCTTTCGATCAGGAACAGCGCGCCATGGGTCGCGCACTGGATGAGACTGGCGCTGGCGTCGAGAAACTGGCCGGGTTGCCATTCCAGCGGCACGCCACGATGCGGGCAGCGGTTCAGGTACACATAGGCCTGGCCTGCGCGTCTCACGGCCAGCAACTTACGCCCTTCGATGTCGAAGCCGCGACTGCTGTTGTCGGGTAATTCGGCGGCGGTACAAAGAAGTTTCATGTACGTCTCTAAATGTCATAAAGGATGGGCTCTTTGTGGGAGCGAGCCTGCTCGCGAATGCGGTGGGCCAGCCCACACCAAGAACACTGACACGCAGCATTCGCGAGCAGGCTCGCTCCCACAGGCTATGTCATCGAGTTCCATGCTTGACGGGTAAATGAAAGCAATCATCAAATGGCGCCTTCTTCGCAGGCGTTCGAGGATACTTGACCAAGCCTTGCCCGTGAAAAACTTCTTGAGGAAGCTGCCTGATGCGCCTGAATGTACACGCTGCGCCACAGGGCCTGATCAAGCTGGCCGATAAGTTCTACCTGGCCAAGACACCATGACGGCACGGGTCAAGCCGCGCTTCTTATTCATGGTCCTGGGCCTGCTGTGTCTGTTGGCAATCTGGCTGTCCCTGGCCTTGGGGCCGGTGAGCTTGCCATTGTTCGATACCTTGCATGCGGCCCTGCGCCTGCTGGGTTTGCCGGTGGCTGCTGATGGCCTGGGGCAGGCCGAACTGATCCTTGGCCAGATTCGCCTGCCCCGTACCTTGCTGGGGTTGGCGGTGGGCGGGGTGTTGGCGTTGTCTGGCGTGGCGATGCAGGGGCTGTTTCGCAATCCGCTGGCCGACCCGGGGTTGGTCGGCGTGTCCAGCGGGGCGGCACTGGGGGCGGCGTTTGCCATCGTTGGGGGCTCGGCGCTGGGCGGGTTGCCCGACGCGTTGGGGCCCTACGTGTTGTCAGTGTGTGCATTTCTCGGCGGGCTCGGGGTCACGGCGCTGGTCTATCGCCTTGGACGGCGCAACGGTCGGACTCACGTCGCCACGATGCTCCTCGCCGGCATTGCCCTGACGGCGTTGTCCGGGGCGGCGGTCGGCCTGTTCACTTACTTGGCGGACGATGCGACTTTGCGGACCCTGACGTTCTGGAACCTGGGCAGCCTGAATGGGGCCAGCTACGCGCGGTTGTGGCCGCTGTTGCTGGTCAGTGCGGGCGTGGCGATCTGGTTGCCGCGTCGGGCGCGGGCGCTCAATGCACTGTTGCTGGGAGAGTCCGAAGCCGCTCACCTGGGCATTGATGTCGAATGGCTCAAGCGTGAATTGGTGCTCTGTACGGCGCTGGGCGTCGGCGCCGCAGTCGCGGCAGCGGGCATGATCGGGTTTGTCGGGCTGGTGGTGCCGCACCTGGTGCGACTATTGGCGGGGCCTGACCATCGCGTCCTGCTGCCTGCATCAATGTTGGCAGGCGCCAGTCTCCTTTTATTCGCCGATCTGGTGGCGCGCCTGGCGCTGGCCCCGGCGGAGCTGCCGATCGGCATCGTCACGGCGTTCATCGGTGCACCTTTCTTCCTTTATTTATTGCTGCGGGGGCGCGCCTGATGTTGCGAGCGCAAAACTTGCACATCCACCGTGGACGTAGAACCGTACTGGCGGATCTCGATCTGCAGCTCAATCCCGGCGAAGTGCTGGGCGTGCTCGGTCCCAATGGCGCGGGTAAAAGTACTTTGCTGGCGGGTTTGTGTGGCGAGCTACGGCCGGCGCAAGGGCAGGTCTGGCTCGATGACCGGCCTCTGGCCCAATGGGACGGTACCGAGCGCGCCCGTCGCCTGGCGGTGTTGCCGCAATCGTCGACGCTGGATTTCGCGTTCCGTGTAGAAGAAGTGGTCGGCATGGGACGACTGCCTCACCAGAGCGGTCGGGTGCGTGACGGGGAAATCATCGAATGGACGCTGCAAGCGGCGGACGCGCTGCATTTGCAGGGCCGCAATTATCTGGATCTGTCCGGCGGCGAGCGCCAACGGGTGCACTTGGCGCGGGTGCTGGCGCAACTGTGGCCGGGTGAGGCGGGACAATTCCTGCTGCTGGACGAACCCACTTCAATGCTCGATCCGTTGCATCAACACACCATCCTGCAAGCCGTGCGTGAATTTGCTGGCCGCGGCGCGGCGGTGCTGGTGATCCTGCATGACCTGAACCTGGCGGCGCGCTACTGTGATCGCCTGTTGCTGCTGGCGTCCGGCCGGCCGGTGGCCCTGGATTCGCCTCGGCAAGTGCTGCGCCCGGAGCCGCTCAAGGCGGTGTTTGGCCTGGACGTGCTGGTGCAATCCCATCCGGAGCGCGGGCATCCGTTGATCATTGCCCGCTGAGGCTGGCTGGAGGATTCCGATGTGCGCTTGATCCTGATTCTGATGTTGGGTGTCTTGGCGGCGTGCCAGAGTGTCGCCCCGCCCCCGGTGGGCGGGCGGATCCGTGATTTGCATACGGGCGAATCGATCACGCCTCGGGCATTGGTCGGACGTTTGGCGCAGGCCCCGCGAGTAGTGGTCGGCGAACAACACGACAACCGTGATCACCATGCGCTGCAACGCTGGTTGCTTCAGGTCCTTGCTGATCGGCGTCCCCAAGGCAGCTTGCTGCTGGAGATGCTGACGCCACAGCAACAGCCAAGGGTCGACGCGGTTCGCCAATTGCCTGCCCTGCCGCAGGATTTACCTGGCGCGTTGGATTGGTCGCCAGGTTGGGATTGGCATCTGTACGGGCCCATGGTCGAGTTCGCCTTGAGGCAATCTTATCCGGTGTCGTCAGCGAATCTGGACAGCGCGGACATCCAGCGCATCTACCGCCAAGCTCCCGCCATGAGCGGCACTCGCTCCAATGCAGCTACGGTGAAGGAGCAACTGTTGGGGCAAATCCGCGAGTCCCATTGCGGACTACTGCCAGAGTCGCAGATGCCTGCGATGTTGGCGGTGCAGCAACAGCGTGACCGGCGCATGGCCGAGCGATTGTTCGAGGCTCCCGCGCCGGCATTGTTGTTCGCGGGCGCCTGGCATGTCCGCAAAGACGTTGGCGTGCCGCTGCATGCACTGGATCTGAGCGCTCGTGACGCACCTGTCGTCCTGATGCTGGCCGAGGAGGGCAGCGACGTTACGCCGGCCATGGCTGATTTCGTGTGGTACACCCCGGCAACACCGTCCCAAGACTATTGCGCACAGATGCGTGGAGACGGCAGGCAATAATTTCCGGGCAAAAAAAGACCCGGCAAGAGCCGGGTCAAATAACCGTGATTAGCCTGATGAGGAGATATCTGAGAGTCCGAACCAAGGGCTTTTCAAATATCGACCAGTCTCGCGACCGGATGTGGTAATCATAGCGATTCTCATTTCCATGTCAAACATTGTTTTCCCACCGGCAAAAAATATCTGTTGCCTGTCATGGAAATCGCAAAAGGTAACGTCAGGCTTTGTGGCGCGTGGAAATGGCGTCCAGCTGTTTGTTCAGCGCTTCTTTGCGTTCGGCCGGAATATCGTTCCAATGCATGTCCATCAGTGCGCCCTCGATGGCGTAGAGCAAAACCTTGGAGGCGCGGAAGCCGCGAGTGCGCACGGCGCGGTAGGCGTCCACCGCACCGAGACGGCGCAGGTCCGAGGCACTGTGGATACCCACGGCGTGCAGCCACTGGGCTGACGTCTTGCCCAGATTCTTCAGGTGTTGCAGTTCATCATTCATCGAGCCTCCTTGCGACGGCCGACTGGTGCAGTGGGCAAGCTTCTCAGGAGTGTAGCGCTCAGTAGGAAAAGCGTGATTCTTTGGTCGGAATCGGCGCAAAAGCTTCTAAGGCATTACGCACGATGGGGATGATCAGGCTGAAAAGCACATCCTCCAGCGCAAGCGGGGGCGCTGGAGATCGTTCGGTGCCGTGGCCGGTTCCTTCAGGTTCAGCGGGTGCGATAGCGCAGACGAGTACCGAAGTTCATGGACATCAGGATTTCATCGGCAGACAACTCGGGCGGGAAATAGGTACCGGAGATCTGCGCATGGGCAAGGCTTGCGCCTTCCAGCGATGACTTGCGGAAATCGATGCCGCGCAGATCGGCGGAACGGAAGTAGGCGTCCGTGAAATCCACGTCGTCGGCGTTCAGTTCACGCAGGTCAAGGCCGCGGAAATCGCCGCCGCGCATGTCGATCGGACCTTGAGGGCGTTGGCTGTTGAAGCCGGCAATGTCGTCTTTGCGCAACAAGGCATACAGCGGGGTATCGAGAAGCTTGGGGTGGCTCATGGCAAATCACCTGTTGGTTTTATGACGCCAGTATAATGCCACTATTTGACGGCCGTGAAGCCGGGCGTCGGTTCACGGCCGAAATAGTTTCTAGAGGCCTGGGAGGCGTTGGCGGATCTGCGCAACCACGACATCCAGCGTGCCGCTTTCGTTGGTTTGAACTCGCTTGCTGCAGAGGATCTCAGCCGGGCTCAGCGCTTCGCGGCTCGCCTGTTGGGCGGCGATGACTGCCAGGTTGGCGTCGGACGGATCGTTCTGGTCGGCCTGGCGCTGGGCGAGCCGGCTCTCGATGACGGCTTGCGGCGCCTCGCAATCCAGGATCAGGAATGGCGCGCCCGTGCCTTCGGCGACCTTGGCTGCCGCATCGCGCTGCTCATGCTTGAGATAAGTGGCATCGATCACCACTGGGAATCCGGCATGCAGGATCACGTCGGCGATCTCATGCAGGCGCGCGTATGTGGCGCTGCTGGCATCGCTGCTATAGATGCCGGCTTTCGGGTCGTTCGGCACTTGCTGTTCACCGAACAGGCGCTTGCGCTCCACATCCGAACGCAGGCGAATCGCGCCAAGGGCCTCCACCAGGCGCATCGCAACGTGGCTTTTGCCAACGGCCGAGACGCCATGGGTAATGGCCAGGAAGCGCGAGGGAATGGTGCTGTAGCTTTCGGCCAGGTTGGCGTAGTTGCGGTATTGGCACAGGGTGGTGGCGCGCTGCACCGGGTCGGCTTCGGCGGGCATGCTGAACAGCGCGACCTTGGCCCGGACCAGGGCGCGGTAGGCTTTATAGAAGTTCAACAGTTCCAGGCCGCTGTAGTCACCGGTCAGTTCCAGGTATTGACTGACGAACCGCCGCGCGAGCGACTTGAGGCCGCGGTCTTCGAGGTCCATCGCCAGGAAGCCGGTGTCGGCGTAGACGTCGGTGAAACGGAATGGCTCGTTGAACTCGATGCAGTCGAAGATCACTACTTTGCCGTTGATTACGGTGGCGTTGCCCAGGTGAATGTCACCGTGGCATTCGCGAATGAAACCGTCGGCCTTGCGCTGGGCGAACAGCGGCTTGAGGCGTTCGAAGCTGGTTTCGGCCCAGGCTTGAAGGGCTTCGAGTTGCTGCAGGTCGGCCTTGTCGTTGAGGAACGGACGGATCTGCTCGAAGTTCTGCCGTACCGGCGCCATGACGCTGTCCGGTGTACCCGCCGAATTGTCGGCCGGCACCTTGGGCGTGGAGAGGTGGAACTGGGCGATCTGCGCGGCCATTTCATCGATGTGCGCGGTGGTGAGTTCGCCGTTGGCTTGCAGGGTGCTGAGCAGTTCGCTCTGGGGAAATTGGCGCATTTTCAAGGCGTATTCGATGGCCGGGCCATCGCCGCCCAGTTGTGGCGCCTCGGCGTTGCCGGTGATCGGCAAGACTTCCAGGTAAAGATCCCGGGTCAGGCGTTGGTTCAAGCGCAGCTCTTCACCACAGAAGTGCTTGCGCGCGTCGAGACTGGTGAAGTCGAGGAAACCGAAATTGACCGGCTTCTTGAATTTGTAGGCATAGGGGCCGGTGAGCAATACCCAGGAGATGTGGGTTTCGATGACCTGGAACCCTTCGACGGGGTGCGGGTAAAGGGCCGGGTTTTGCAGGGCAGCGATCAGTGATTGGCTCACGGGCGATCCTTCAGAGTCTGGAAAATTCGAGGCGGTCATTATGGCCGCAAGCCGCGCTAACGCAAACCTTGGCGGACTCATGTTGAACCACGACAAAGTGCGTATAATCCGCCGCCATGACTCGTACCCGATCCCCCCGCACCCCCAAGAAACCACCCGCCAGCCGCCTTCGGCCCTGGCTGGGCTGGGCCCTTAAACTGAGCCTGGTAGGCCTTGTCGTGCTTGCCGGTTTTGCCGTCTACCTCGATGCCATCGTCCAGGAGAAGTTCTCCGGCAAGCGCTGGACCATCCCGGCCAAGGTCTATGCCCGGCCGTTGGAACTGTTCGTCGGACAAAAGCTGAGCAAGGACGATTTCCTGACCGAGCTCGATGCCTTGGGTTATCGCCGCGAAAGCGTCGCCAATGGTCCGGGTGCGGCCTCGGTCAACGGCAATACCATCGACCTCAATACCCGTGGGTTCCAGTTCTATGAAGGCATGGAACAGGCGCAACCGGTGCGGGTACGTTTTTCCGGTGACTACGTTGCTGCGCTGACCGGCGCCAACAATGCGAGCCTGTCGGTGGTGCGCCTGGAGCCGCTGCTGATCGGTGGCCTGTATCCCAAGAATCTCGAAGACCGGATCCTGATCAAGATCGACCAGGTGCCACCGTTCCTGCTCGATACGCTGATCGCCGTCGAGGACCGTGATTTCTATCATCACTTCGGCGTATCGCCCAAGTCGATTGCCCGGGCTGTCTGGATCAATACCTCGTCGGGGCATATGCGCCAGGGCGGCAGTACCCTGACCCAGCAGTTGGTGAAGAACTTCTACCTGACCAACGAGCGTAGCCTGACCCGCAAGCTGACCGAAGCCATGATGGCGTTGCTGCTGGAGATGCACTACAGCAAGCAGGAAATTCTTGAGGCCTATCTCAATGAGGTATTCGTCGGCCAGGATGGGCAGCGGGCGGTGCACGGCTTCGGCCTGGCCAGCCAGTTTTTCTTCAGCCAGCCGCTGTCCGAGCTCAAGCTGCATCAAGTGGCGCTGCTGGTGGGCATGGTCAAGGGGCCTTCTTCCTACAATCCGCGTCGCAACCCGGAGCGTGCCCTTGAGCGGCGCAACCTGGTGCTTGACTTGCTGCAGCAACAGGGCGTGGCCACGGCAGAGCAGGTCGAAGCGGCGAAGAAGATGCCGCTGGGCGTGACCCAGCGTGGCAGCCTGGCGGACAGTTCGTTCCCAGGTTTCATGGACCTGGTCAAGCGGCAGCTGCGGGAAGACTATCGCGACGAAGACTTGACCGAAGAAGGCTTGCGGATCTTTACCAGTTTCGACCCAATCCTGCAGATGAAGGCTGAGGCGTCGGTCAATGACACCTTCAAGCGACTGGCGGGGCGCAAGGGTTCTGACGAAGTCGAAGCGGCCATGGTCGTGACCAACCCGGAAACCGGTGAAGTCCAGGCAATGATCGGCAGCCGCCAGGCCAGCTTTGCAGGCTTCAACCGGGCGCTGGACGCGGTGCGGCCGATCGGCTCGCTGATCAAGCCGGCGGTGTATCTCACGGCGTTGGAAAAACCAAGCCAGTACACCCTGACCAGTTGGTTGTCCGACGAGTCATTCTCGGTCAAGGGCGCTGACGGCCAGGTGTGGACGCCGCAGAACTATGATCGCCGCGCCCACGGTACGGTGTTCCTTTATCAGGGACTGGCCCATTCCTACAACCTGTCGACGGCTCGCCTCGGCCTGGAAGTCGGTGTGCCTAACGTGCTCAAGACCTTGGCGCGCCTGGGGGTGACTCGCGAATTCCCAGCGTTCCCATCGATGCTGCTGGGGGCTGGTGGCCTCACGCCGATCGAAGTCGCGGCGATGTACCAGACATTGGCCAATGGCGGCTTCAATACGCCGATGCGCGGCATCCGCAGCGTGCTCACCGCCGACGGCGAGCCGCTCAAGCGTTATCCATTCCAGATCCAGCAACGTTTCGATCCGGCTTCCATTTATCTGATCCAGAGCGCCATGCAGCGAGTCATGCGTGAAGGGACCGGCAGCTCGGTCTATAACGTGCTGCCCCGGACCCTGACCCTGGCCGGCAAGACCGGTACCAGTAACGATTCGCGTGACAGTTGGTTCGCCGGTTTCAGCCAGGATTTGCTGGCGGTGGTCTGGCTGGGGCGTGACGACAACGGCAAGACGCCGTTCACGGGCGCCACCGGTGCGTTGCAGGTCTGGACCAGTTTCATGCGCAAGGCCGATCCGCTGCCGCTGGACATGCCGCAACCGGACAACATCGTCCAGGCCTGGGTCGATTCGCGCACCGGACAGGGCTCCGACGCCAATTGCCCGGGCGCCGTGCAGATGCCGTATATTCGCGGCAGCGAACCGCCACCCGGTGCGGCATGCGGTGGTCAGAATCCCGCCGAATCGGTGATGGATTGGGTCAAGGACTGGATGAATTAAGCAAAGAGGGTTTCAAGTGAACAAGTGGTTGATTCCAGCGGTAACCGCCGTGGCTTTGCTCAGTGGCTGCTCTACCGTACAGCGCGGTTCGATTCCGGTTGTCGATTCCGGTACCGCCGTCTCCAATAGCGAGCGGGTCTCGGCCAATGGTGGTTTCCGTCAAACGACGGTAAAACGGCCGATGCCGGGCCAGGTCCAGGCAATCCCGCAGGGCGACACCGGTGTCGTCGTGATGGTGCCCGGTGGCGGCGCAACGACTTCGGCGCCGATCAGCAGCACGCCGATCACGCCGGGTCCGATTACGCCGGGGCCTATCGAAACCTCGCCAATCAATCAGGGCAGCTACAGCATGCCATCGACGCCGAGCAGCATTCCCTCGGCGGGTTCGGGTGGCTTGTCCGCCGATGAGCAATTGGACGGCCCGGTGTTGGCGCTGTTGACCACGGCGCAACAGCAGCAGGCCGGTGGTGATCTCAATGGCGCTTCATCGAGCCTCGAGCGAGCCCAGCGTGTCGCGCCGCGCGAACCGCAGGTTCTTTATCGACTGGCTCAGGTGCGCATGGCCCAGGGCGATGCGCCGCAAGCTGAACAACTGGCCCGTCGCGGCCTGACGTTCTCCAGCGGCCGTCCGGCACTTCAGGCAAGCCTGTGGGAATTGATTGCCCAGGCTCGCGAGAAACAAGGCGATTCAGCGGGTGCGGCACTGGCCCGCCAGAAAGCCAAGGTTTCCCTCTGATGGATGTTCGTTTCCCCTTGATCGCCGATCAGCTGTTGCTGATCGAGCGAGAGCTGCGGGTGCAGGGCTGGTGGAGCGACGTGTCGCCTTCGGCCGAGGCGCTGGCCAGTGTCGAGCCGTTCGCGGTCGACACCCTGGATTTCGAGCAGTGGTTGCAATGGATCTTTCTTCCGCGGATGAAAGCCATCCTGGAAAACGACCTGCCGCTGCCAAACGCCTCGGGCATCCTGGCCATGGCCGAAATGGTCTATGCCCAGCGGCCGGGGCAGGGCGTCAAGTTGCAGCAGTTGCTCGCGCAGTTCGACCAGTTGATCACCGACGTCAGCTGACGCTGCTCACTGACAGTTTTCTTCAACCTGCTTGCGGGTTTCATCGATGCGCTCGCGCCGCTCTTCCTCGGTAAGGCGGCGCATCTCGCCTTCCACCTCTTCCCGCACCCTGGGGTTGTTCTGCAGTTGCGCCAGGTTGGTCCGGGCCTGTTCGCAGAACGCCTTGAGCTGGGCTTCCTGTTCGACCACTTGCTGCTTCACTTGCTTGTCGATCATTTTCTGATCACCAACGACACCACCTGAAGCGGGCGCTTGCGGTTTGGCGGCAGGCGTCGCGGTCTTGCCCACGGTAGTCGCATCGACGCCCTCGGGCGGCTGGGCGCCAAAATGGGTCACACCTTGGGCGTCCACCCATTTGTAGATCTGGCCGGCCATGCTCATTGGGCTCAGGCCTGCCAGCAGGATGACCGTCAATAACATCGTTCGCATGCTGTTTCCTTGTCCTGGGTTGCGCAATCGAAGCTAACAGAGTAGCCGTTTAAAGGTTTTTTCTTGCGTTCTCATGTGCTTACTTCAATAAAGCACATTGACGACTTGACTTGCAGAGGGCGAAACAGAAGAATCCAAAGTCCGCTGTAGAGGGACTGCCAGAAGCAGACCCACTCGGCAGATCATGAGGCGCACATCCGCGCCGACCTGTTACACCCGCAACGCGTTACCTCGCGCTGGGTGGGAAAGGCCCGCAACACTTGGGACGATCCCAATACTTGCTCAGTCAGTGCTGACGTAGTCGGCGACCACCGTCGCTCATGCTCTGCCGAGAAGTAAACCTATTAAGACCCGTCCCTTTTTCATGGGTCGGTATTCTGGCGTTTTAGAGGTGAACAACGTGGAGCTTTTATCTGGCGGTGAGATGCTCGTCCGCTTCTTGCGTGACGAAGGCGTCAAATATATCTACGGGTACCCCGGTGGTGCTCTCCTTCATGTCTATGATGCCCTGTTCAAAGAACCGGAAGTGACCCACATCCTGGTTCGCCATGAACAAGCTGCCACCCACATGGCTGACGGCTATGCCCGCGCCACCGGCAAGGCCGGCGTGGTCCTGGTGACATCCGGCCCCGGCGCCACGAACGCCATCACCGGTATCGCCACGGCCTACATGGACTCGATTCCGATGGTGATCATCTCCGGCCAGGTGCCCAGCACCATGGTCGGTACCGATGCGTTCCAGGAAACCGACATGATCGGTATCTCCCGGCCGATCGTGAAGCACAGCTTCATGATCAAGCATGCGTCGGAAATCCCGGAAGTCATGAAGAAGGCCTTCTACCTGGCCGAATCCGGCCGTCCGGGCCCGGTCGTAGTGGACGTGCCGAAAGACATGACCAACCCGGCCGAGAAATTCGAATACATCTACCCGAAAAAAGCCAAGCTGCGCTCCTACAGCCCGGCCGTGCGCGGTCACTCGGGACAAATCCGCAAGGCCGCCGAAATGCTGCTGGCGGCCAAGCGTCCCGTGCTGTACTCCGGCGGTGGCGTGATCCTCGGCGGTGGCTCCGCGCCGCTGACCGAATTGGCGAAGATGCTCAACCTGCCGGTCACCAATACGCTGATGGGCCTCGGCGCCTACCCAGGCACCGATCGCCAGTTCATCGGCATGCTCGGCATGCATGGCAGCTACACCGCCAACCTGGCGATGCACCATGCCGATGTCATCCTGGCGGTGGGCGCGCGTTTCGACGACCGTGTCATCAACGGTCCGGCGAAATTCTGCCCGAACGCCAAGATCATCCACATCGATATCGACCCGGCGTCCATCTCCAAGACCATCAAGGCAGACGTGCCGATTGTCGGTCCTGTAGAAAGTGTGCTGACTGAAATGGTCGCCATTCTCAAGGAAATCGGCGAGGCTCCGAACAAGGAGTCCGTGGCCAGCTGGTGGAAGCAGGTTGATGAATGGCGCGGTGATCGCGGCCTGTTTCCCTACGACAAGGGCGACGGCAGCGTGATCAAGCCGCAGACCGTCATCGAGACCCTGTGCGAAGTGACCAAGGGCGATGCGTTCGTGACGTCCGACGTAGGTCAGCACCAGATGTTCGCGGCGCAGTACTACAAGTTCAACAAACCCAACCGCTGGATCAACTCCGGTGGCCTGGGCACCATGGGCTTCGGCTTCCCGGCGGCCATGGGCGTGAAACTGAGCTTCCCGGACAATGATGTGGCCTGCGTGACCGGCGAAGGCAGTATCCAGATGAACATCCAGGAACTGTCGACCTGCCTGCAGTACGGTCTGCCGGTGAAAATCGTCAACCTGAACAACGGCGTACTGGGCATGGTTCGCCAGTGGCAGGACATGAGCTACGGCAGCCGTCACTCGCATTCGTACATGGAATCGTTGCCGGACTTCGTCAAGCTGGTCGAGGCCTATGGTCACGTCGGCATCCGCATCACCGACCTGAAGGACCTGAAGTCCGGGCTTGAAGAAGCCTTCGCGATGAAGGATCGCCTGGTGTTCCTCGATATCCAGGTCGATACCAGCGAGCACGTCTACCCGATGCAGATCAAAGACGGCTCCATGCGCGATATGTGGCTGAGCAAGACGGAGCGTACCTAATCATGCGACACATTATTTCCTTGCTTCTGGAAAACGAACCGGGTGCTCTGTCTCGCGTAGTAGGCCTGTTCTCGCAGCGCAACTACAACATCGAAAGCCTGACCGTGGCACCAACCGAGGACCCGACCCTGTCGCGTCTGACGCTGACCACCGTGGGCCACGATGAGATCATCGAGCAGATCACCAAGAACCTGAACAAGCTGATCGAGGTGGTCAAGCTGGTGGACCTGTCGGAAAGCGCTCATATCGAGCGCGAGCTGATGCTGGTCAAGGTCAAGGCCACCGGCGCCCAACGTGCCGAGATCAAACGCACGACCGATATTTATCGTGGGCAGATCGTCGATGTCAGCGCCAGCGTCTATACCGTTCAGTTGACCGGTACCAGCGACAAGCTCGACAGCTTCATTCAATCGATCGGCACAGCCTCGATTCTGGAAACCGTACGCAGTGGTGTCACCGGGATTGCCCGTGGCGACAAAGTACTGAGCATCTAAACCAAATTAGCGAATGGCCGAAACGGCCGGATATAGGGGAAATTCATGAAAGTTTTCTACGATAAAGATTGCGACCTGTCGATCATCCAAGGCAAGAAAGTCGCCATTATCGGCTACGGCTCCCAAGGTCACGCCCAGGCGTGCAACCTGAAGGATTCGGGCGTTGACGTAACCGTCGGCCTGCGCAAAGGCTCGGCCACCGTTGCCAAGGCCGAGGCCCATGGCCTGAAAGTCACCGACGTGGCTTCCGCCGTTGCCGCTGCCGACCTGGTCATGATCCTGACCCCGGACGAGTTCCAGTCCGCGCTGTACAAGAATGAAATCGAACCGAACATCAAGAAGGGCGCCACCCTGGCCTTCTCCCACGGCTTCGCGATCCACTACAACCAGGTTGTGCCGCGCGCCGACCTCGACGTGATCATGATCGCGCCAAAGGCACCGGGCCACACCGTGCGTTCCGAGTTCGTGAAGGGCGGCGGTATTCCTGACCTGATCGCCATCTACCAGGACGCCTCCGGCAACGCCAAGAACGTCGCCCTGTCCTACGCTGCTGGTGTCGGTGGCGGTCGTACCGGCATCATCGAAACCACCTTCAAGGACGAGACTGAAACCGACCTGTTCGGCGAGCAAGCCGTTCTGTGCGGCGGTACCGTCGAGCTGGTGAAAGCTGGTTTCGAAACCCTGGTTGAAGCCGGCTACGCACCAGAAATGGCCTACTTCGAATGCCTGCACGAACTGAAGCTGATCGTTGACCTCATGTACGAAGGCGGTATCGCCAACATGAACTACTCGATCTCCAACAACGCCGAATACGGCGAGTACGTGACCGGTCCGGAAGTCATCAACGCCGAGTCCCGCCAGGCCATGCGCAACGCCCTGAAACGTATTCAGGACGGCGAATACGCCAAGATGTTCATCAGCGAAGGCGCCACCGGCTATCCTTCGATGACCGCCAAGCGTCGTAACAACGCCGCCCACGGTATCGAAATCATCGGCGAGCAACTGCGCTCGATGATGCCGTGGATCGGTGCCAACAAGATCGTCGACAAAGCCAAGAACTAAGTCGCGAGCTTGATCGAAAAACGCGGCCCTGGCCGCGTTTTTTCGTTTGGGTGGTGGCTTCTGGTATAAAGCTGCATCGTTTGCGGCAGAACCGTCGTTCCAGACACCTGTCGAATTTTTCACACCGTTGCAAGGTATTGCCCATGAGCGAACGTCCCGACGAGTCGAACCAGGCTCCTGACGCCGAAAGCCTGTTGCCTATCGATGAACACGTCGAAGAAGGCCATGACGCTGAAGGCCGCAAGGTCCGGCATCGTGGTATCTATCTGCTGCCGAACCTGTTCACCACCGCGAATCTGTTCGCCGGCTTCTATTCCATCATCAGCTCCATGAGCGCCCAGGCCGCATTGAGTGCTGGCGATAGCGCTGGGGCAAGTCGCTACTTTGCTTTTGCCGCGATTGCGATTTTTGTCGCCATGGTGCTGGACGGCCTGGATGGACGGGTGGCCCGCATGACCAACACCCAAAGCGCATTCGGAGCCGAGTACGACTCGTTGTCCGACATGGTTGCGTTCGGTGTTGCCCCTGCGTTGTTGGCGTTCGGTTGGGCGCTGGGGGACATGGGCAAGGTCGGCTGGATGGTTGCCTTCATTTACGTCGCTGGTGCCGCGTTGCGCCTGGCGCGTTTCAACACGCAGGTCGGTACCGCCGACAAGCGCTACTTCATTGGTCTTGCCAGCCCGGCGGCGGCAGGTGTGGTGGCGGGTGTAGTCTGGGCATTCAGCGACTATGGCATCCAGGGTTCGAAGATGTCCTTCCTGGTAGCGCTGCTGGTAGCGGCGGCCGGGATGCTGATGGTCAGTAACATCAAGTACAACAGCTTCAAGGAGCTGGATCTGAAGGGACGGGTGCCGTTCGTTGCGATCCTCGCCGTGGTGCTGGTGTTCGCCGTGGTATTCAGTGATCCGCCGCGTATCCTGCTGCTGGTATTCCTCGCCTATGCCGCTTCCGGGCCGGTGCAATATTTGCTGCGTCTTCGTCGCCGCTAAACGTTGCCTTAATGTAATCTCCTCCATACTCCGCAGTGTACGGGTGTATCTGCCCTCCAATACTGCGGAGTCGCCATGCTGATCAAGATCCCCAAGACGTCAGACTGTCGTGAGTCTGACGTCACGCCTGAATCATTCTATTTCTCTCGTCGCCAGATGCTCGGTGCCTCCGTGGCCGGCTTGGCAATCGGCAGTCTGCCAAGCTGGGCCGATGCTGCCGATATGGCGCGTTATCCGGATGTCGAGCCCGGAAAGGCGCCTTCCTGGTTTGCCGAGAAGCTTCCAACTACCCAGTGGGGCGCGGTGACGGCAAAGGGGGAGACGATCACGCCGTTCAAAGACGCCACTCACTACAACAACTTCTATGAATTCGGGACGGATAAAGGGGACCCGGCGGCCAACTCCGGTTCGTTGAAAACCGAGCCCTGGAGCGTGGTGGTGGACGGTGAGGTGGGTAAGCCGGGGCGCTATGCCCTGGAAGACTTCATGAAGCCTTATCAATTGGAGGAGCGGATTTATCGGTTGCGTTGCGTTGAGGCGTGGTCAATGGTGATCCCGTGGATCGGTTTCCCCATCTCGGCGCTGCTCAAGCAGGTCGAGCCGACTTCCAAGGCCAAGTTCATTCGCTTCGAAACGTTGCAAGACCCCAAGGCCATGCCGGGCCAGCGTTCAGGTTTTGCCCTGATTGATTGGCCCTATGTGGAAGGTTTGCGATTGGACGAGGCGATGAATCCCCTGGCCATCCTGGCTGTCGGCATGTACGGGCGTGAGTTGCCTAACCAGAACGGCGCGCCGCTGCGATTGGTGGTGCCATGGAAATATGGCTTCAAGAGCGTAAAGTCGATCGTGCGCATCAGCCTGGTGAGTGAGCAGCCCAAGACCACCTGGCAGAGCATTGCGTCCGATGAGTACGGCTTCTATGCCAACGTCAATCCCACCGTTGACCACCCACGCTGGACCCAGGCGAGGGAGCGTCGTCTTCCGAGTGGACTATTCAGCCCCAATGTCCGCGACACATTGATGTTCAACGGTTATGGGGATGAGGTTGCCTCTATATATGCGGGAATGGATTTGAGGAAAGACTACTGATGCGTTTTCCGGTATGGCGTATCAGTGTTTTCCTCGCGGCGGCGACTTGGCCTTTGCTTTGGCTTTATGAGGCGGTGGCGGATTCATTGGGGCCGGACCCGGGCAAGGTCCTGGTGGATCGACTCGGGTTGGGGACGCTGATCCTGTTGTTGATTACCTTGAGCATGACACCGCTGCAAAAAATGACGGGGTGGCCTGGGTGGATCGCTGTCAGGCGTCAGTTGGGGTTGTGGTGCTTTACCTATGTTGTGCTGCACTTGAGCAGTTATGCGGCATTCATCCTGGGGTTCGATTGGTCGAGGCTGGGCGTCGAGCTGAGCAAGCGGCCCTACATTATTGTTGGGGCGCTTGGTTTTCTTGGCCTGCTGGCCTTGGCGATCACATCCAACCGATATAGCCAGCGGCGGCTCGGAACACGCTGGAAGAAGTTGCATCGCCTGGTTTATCTGATTCTCGGGCTTGGCCTGCTTCATATGCTATGGATTGTCCGGGCGGACCTTAAGGAATGGTCGGTATACGCTGGTATCGGGGGACTGTTGCTGGTTTTGAGGATAGGGCCGGTGGCGCGGCGGATTCCTCGATTGACGGGCAGAAAGGTCCCTTCTGCAAC
>NZ_JAOSHO010000230.1 GCF_025917275.1 Pseudomonas agronomica
TGAGAAATGGTTCGTTGCCGCCAAGGACAAATCGCCCCTCAAGGGCGTGTTCAACCTTGGCTACGATCAGTCCACCAACGGCACATTCGAACTGCTGCCACTGGATACCAAGTTGGATGAACAATCCCAGCTCATCTTTTCGGGCCTGAAGATCGATGTGGCCGCCAGTGCTCAAGCACGGAAGATCAAGGCCGACGGCTACATGGACAGTTTCAAACTGACCACCGTCGCCGAAGACCAGACACCGGTGCAAGTTGAGTTCAATGGCCTGACTTTGGCCAGTAACCTGACCAAGAGCACCTATGGCTATTACATGGGTGATAACACCCTGCTGCTAAACAACAGCAAGACCAGTTTCGGCGAGCAAAAAACGGCGCTGGGCCTGAAGAACTTCGAAATGAAAAACAACAGCTCCGAAAACGGCACCAGCGCATCGGGGCGTGCCGATTACAAGATCGGCGAGTTGTCGTTCAACGATAAAGTCATCGGTTCGGCGCAGATGGCGGTTAGCCTGAAGAATCTGGATATCCCTGCGACCATGTCGCTGATGCAGGTCTACCAGGCCAAGCTGCAGCCCTACGAAAAAGCGGCTGCTGAAGCTGCTGAGGCGGGCGAGCCGACGCCGGAGTTGAACCTGACCGAAGCTGAAGAAGCCCAGGTCAAGGCTGACCTGGAGAAGCTCTTGGCCGGTGGCCCTCAAGTGGCCTTGGAAAATCTTTCCTTCAACACCCCCAACGGTGAAAGCCGCGCGAGCCTGGTCGTCGATTTGGCGAAGCCGCAATCCATGGACCTGCCGCCTGACGAGCTGGGCCGTCAATTGCTCGCCCTGCTGGAGTTCAAGGTAAAAGTTTCCAAGCCGATGCTGGTGGACCTGCTGACCGTACAGGCGCAGATGGAAGGTCAGACCGACGCCAAGCTGATCGCTGACCAGGCCGCCGCCACCAGCGATATGTTCAGTGCCATGGCAGTCGGTACGGAGCTGGCGAAGCTGGAAGGTAACGATGTGGTCACCAACCTGCATTACGCCAACAATCAAGTTGATTTCAATGGCCAGAAAATGACCGTTGAACAGTTCTCGGCGTTCGTGATGAGCAAGCTGGGCGGCGGCGTCGCCGTTCAGTAATTCCGCTTCTGCAGTACCAAAAACCGGCCTGTGCATTGCGCACGGCCGGTTTTTTTTCGCCCGTGAAAAAGTACCGCGCTGAAATCTGCATGGATTCTGAAGAATTATGGCGTTCTGAAAGGTGACCCTGCGCGCGGTGCCAGACTTGGCCCGTTAGAGCTTGGCTGGGTTCCGTTGACCCGGCCTCCTGTTTGATGGGCAAGGGGGCACTGCGACCCGGCTGGCCATGTAAGGATGCTGACGAATGCCGCGTACTGTGGGTCCTTTTATTCAATTCGGTTTGCGCCCGTTGTTTCGCGTCGCGCTGTGCAGCCAATTGTGCTGGCCGGTGGCGGCGTTGGCCGATTCTGCCTATGACCAAAAGGTGCTCGACGCCCGTGCAGGTCATTACACGCCCGCGTTGACCGTGTTGCGCCAGTTATCGGCCGACCAAGCCAGCACCGCGCAGATCAGTGATCACCTGCAGATTGCCAGTTGGGCTGGCCTCGATGCCGAGGTGGCGACTGTCTACGAAACCCAGGGCCGTTACCGCGACCTGCCGGTCCAGGCGCTGACAGCCGCGGCCCGGTCCTATCGCAACCTCAAGCGTTGGGATTCGGCGACCGACTTGTATCGCCGTGCACTGGTCATCGATCCGCAAAATCCCGACTTGCAGCTCGGCCTCGCCTTGACGCAGGCAGACGCCGGCAAACCTGATGAAGCCGTTAGCCGTGCCAAGTCGCTGGTTGCCGCGAAACCTGATGATCCAATGCGCCGTCTGGCTTTGGGCTATGCCCTGACCCGTGCCAATAATCCCCACGAAGCGCTATTTGAATATGACCAGGCGTTCACTCGTGCGGGTAGTCACAAGCCAGAGGTTGCGCGCGAGTATATCTATGCACTGCAACGCGCCCGGTTGCCCGAGCCGGCCTTGCGCCTGGCCCGTCTCCAGCCCGGGCTTATCGACCGTGGTGTGCAGCGCAGGCTTGAAGGCGATGTGGCGGCCGAACGGGTGCGCCTGGCGGATATGGCCAGCCGCAGCGAAAAGGAACGTTTCGTCATCGCCGACCGCGCCTTGGCTGATTACGACAAACTGCTTGCCACCTGGACCCCGGTGGCCGAGGCCCATGAAGACGTCCTGCGCTGGCGGATCGACCGCATGGGTGCCCTCAATGTCCGGGCTCGCCGGGCAGAGGTAATTGCCCAATACCAGAAGCTGGTCGCTGAAGGTGTCGGCATTCCTACTTATGCCTTGCGCTGGGTGGCCTCTTCCTACTTGGAGCAACGGGAGCCGGAGATCGCCGTCGATCTGTATCGCCGCGTATTGAGCGCGCCCGATGCCGACCCTGCGGATCGCTTCGAAGACAGCACTGCGCTCTATTACGCGTTGCTGGAAAGCGAACGCTCCGAAGAAGCCCGCGCGCTTGCCGAGGATCTGGCGAAATCACAGCCGTCACGGGTGGAACTCAAAGGGCTGCCGATCGGCAACCCTAACGACGAGTGGATGGACGCCCAGCAACTTGCCGCCCAGGCGGGTACTTATGGCGCTGACCTGCCTTCCGCCGAATCGCGCCTGGACGATCTCGTCTATCAAGGCCCCGGCAACATCGGTTTGCGCATGGCCCAGGCCGATCTGTATCAAGCCCGTGACTGGCCGCGGCGTTCGGAGAACCTGCTCAAGGAAGTCGAGGCCACGACACCGCGCAGTCGTGATCTGGAGATCGCCCAGGCCCGCGCTGCGATGGACCTGCAGGAATGGCGGCAGATGGATGCGCTCACCGACGACGTCGTCGCTCGCTATCCGGAGAACGCCCACGTCAAGCGCCTGCAACGTCAGCGCGAGGTTCACGACATGGCCGAATTGCGCATCGAAGCCTACACCGGCAAGAGCTTCGGCGGTGGCAATGGCGAGGCTGGTGCGGTGACCGGAAGCCGGGACTTCGGTATTGAAACGTTGCTCTACAGCCCGCCCATCGATGAAGACTGGAGGTTGTTCGGTGGTGCCGGCTATGCCACTGGCGATTTCGAGGAAGGCACCGGTCATCATCGCTGGCAGCGCCTGGGTGTCGAGCGGCGCACTCGCGACATGACCCTGGAAGCGGAGGTCTCCAGTCACTCCTATGGCTCGGGTGACAAGCAGGGCGCACGTGTAGCTGTGGCTCGTGACATCAACGATCACTGGCAGTACGGCGGCAGCCTGGATTACCTCTCGGCCAACACCCCGTTGCGGGCACTCAACAGCGGTATCCGCGCCAATGGCGGAAGTGGTTTTGTCCGCTGGCGGGCCAATGAGAGCCGCGAGTGGCGACTGGCTGTCAGCCCGTCTCACTTCAGCGATGGCAACAACCGCCTCGAGACCGTGCTGACGGGGCGCGAGGGCCTCTACAGCGCCCCGAGGCTACAAGTTGAAATGGGCCTGGAAGTCGGTGCCAGCCGCAACAGCGGTTCCAACGAAGTGCCGTACTTCAATCCGAAATCGGACTTCAGCGTCATGCCGACCGTGACCGCCAACCATGTGCTGTATCGCCGTTACGAGACCACTTGGAGCCAGCAATTCCAGGTCGGCGCCGGTACCTACAGCCAACGCGACTACAACACCGGCGCCATGGGATTGCTCAGCTACGGCCAACGACTGCTGTGGAACGATGTGCTCGAAGCCGGGGCCGCGCTGAGCTGGCTCAACCGCCCTTACGACGGCGATCGTGAAAGCGATCTGCGCCTGCTTGTCGACCTCACCTACCGCTTCTAGAAGAGTTTGAAAATGCCCGTCATTTCGCGATTCATCCTTCTGCTGGGAGTCTTGCTGGTCAGCGCTTGTGCCCAGCAAGCCCCGGCGTTCACGCCTCCTTCGCAACGGCCGGTGGCGGCCAATGATGCACCGTGGCCGAAAAACCACGTGCTCGGTATCGCCTACCACGATGTCGAGGATCTCGACCCCGACCAGGCTCTCGTGGCCGTGCGTACCGAACGCTTGATCGAGCAGTTGGCCTGGCTGCGGGAAAACAACTACCAGGCGGTCACGGTTGACCAGATCATCACCGCCCGCAATGGCGGGCCGGAACTGCCGCCGCGTGCCGTGCTGCTGAGTTTCGATGACGGCTATTCAAGCTTCTACACCCGCGTCATGCCGATCCTGCGCGCCTATAACTGGCCGGCCATCCTGGCGCCGGTCGGCAGTTGGGTCGACACGCCGCTGGACCAGCCGGTGGATTTTGCCGGTGTGCCGCGCAAGCGCTCCGAGTTCCTGACGTGGGAACAGATTCGTGAGGTTTCGAAATCGGGGCTGGTGGAAATCGCCGCCCACACCGACGCCAATCACAAAGGCGTGCTCGCCAACCCGCAAGGCAACCAACAGCCGGCGGCGACCACCCGACGCTACGATCCGGCCACCGGTGGCTATGAAAACGAGGCTGATTTCCAGGCGCGCCTGCGTAAGGACGTGGCGGCTATTTCCGAGAAGATCCGCAAGGTTGTCGGCTACAGCCCGCGTGTCTGGGTCTGGCCTTATGGCGAAGCCGACGGCACTGCGTTGCAGGTCATCGGCAGCGAAGGCTACCAGATGGCGCTGACCCTGGAGGATGGTCTCGACAGTCTCGATAACCTGATGGACGGCCCGCGCTTCCTGGTGTCGTCTGATCCGGACGGCGCACATTTCGCCGAAAGCATTACCTCCGTGCAGTCGATCGACCCGATGCGGGTGGTCCACGTCGATCTGGATTACGTCTACGATGCGGACCCCGTGCAACAGGAAGCCAACGTCGGCAAGCTGGTCCAGCGCATTTACGACCTGGGCGCCAACACGGTGTTCTTGCAGGCGTTCGCCGACCCGAAAGGTGACGGCCTGGTCCACTCCCTGTACTTCCCCAACCGTCATCTGCCGGTGCGCGCCGATCTGTTTGACCGGGTTGCATGGCAATTGCGTACCCGGGCCAACGTCAAGGTCTATGCCTGGATGCCGGTGCTCAGCTTTGCCCTGGACCCGAAACTGCCCCGCGTGCTGCGCTGGGATCCGAAGACCGGCAAGACCGGTGTCGCCCCGGACCAGTACGTGCGCCTGTCGCCGTTCGACCCGAACGTGCGCAAGGTCATCGGCGAAATCTATGAAGACATGGCGCGGATGAGCTCGGTGGATGGTGTTCTTTACCATGACGACGCCGTGTTCTCGGATTTCGAGGACGCCAGCCCCGCCGCGATGAAAGTCTATGCCGCCCACGGCTTGCCGCAATCCATCGCCGCCCTGCGCGATGACCCGGCAGCCATGCAGCGCTGGACTCGCTTCAAGAGCCGCTACCTGATCGACTTCACCGCCGAGCTCACCGCCAAGGTCCGGGCAATACGTGGCCCGCAGGTGCGCACGGCGCGCAATATCTTTGCCGAGCCGATGCTCAATCCGGAAAGCGAAGCCTGGTTCGCCCAGAACCTCGATGATTTTCTCGTCGCCTATGACTGGACTGCACCGATGGCCATGCCATTGATGGAAGGGCAGACCCGCGAGCAATCGGGCCCTTGGCTCGAGCGGTTGGTGGAAACCATCAAGGCCCGCCCGGGTGCGCTCAAGCGCACGGTGTTCGAGCTGCAAGCCCGCGACTGGCACAGCAAACCGGTGGCCGACATCGAAGCCGAACAACTGGCCGACTGGATGGGGCGCCTCAAGCGTCAGGGCGTGACCAGTTTCGGTTACTACCCGGACAACTTCATCGAAGACCAGCCCGCCGTGAAAGCCGTGCGGCCTGCGCTCTCCAACAAGTGGAATCCTTGACATGTTCGACAGACTGCTCGCCGTCCTGGTGCTGGCGATCGTCCTTGGGGTGCCCCTGGGCCTGATCTTCCTGGTCACCGGGCAATTCCTGATGGACTTCGTGTTCTTCTACCCGCTGTTCATGTCCGGGCTGTGGATCGCCGGCGGCCTGTATTTCTGGCTGCACTGGGAGCGTCACTGGCCGTGGAAAGACGATACGCTGCCGCCGGCGCTGGCCGGTGAGCCGCTGATCAGCATCCTGATCCCGTGCTTCAACGAAGGCGACAACGTTGCCGACACCATTCACGCCGCGCTGGGCCAGCATTACCCGAACATTGAAGTCATCGCCATCAACGACGGTTCCAAGGACAACACCGCCGAAGCGCTCGACCGGCTGGCCGCCGAAGACCCACGCTTGCGCGTGTTGCACCTGGCGGAAAACCAGGGCAAGGCCGTGGCCCTGCGCATGGGCGCCATTGCCGCGCGCAGCGAGTACCTGGTGTGCATCGACGGGGACGCGCTGCTGGCGCCCAACACGTGCGCTTACCTGGTGGCCCCGATGCTGGACAACGCCCGCCTCGGCGCGGTGACCGGCAACCCGCGCATCCGTACCCGTTCGACGTTGGTGGGCCGGGTCCAGGTCGGCGAGTTCTCCTCGATCATCGGTTTGATCAAGCGCACCCAGCGGGTCTTCGGGCGGATCTTTACCGTGTCCGGCGTGATCGTCGCGTTCCGCCGCACGGCCCTGCACCGGGTCGGCTATTGGAGCCCGGACATGATCACCGAAGACATCGACATCAGTTGGAAACTGCAGCTGGATCACTGGAGCATCTTCTACGAGCCCCGCGCCCTGTGCTGGATCCTCATGCCCGAAACCCTGCGCGGCCTCTGGCGGCAACGCCTGCGCTGGGCCCAGGGTGGCGCCGAGGTGCTGTTCAAGAACATCCGTGGCATCTGGCAATACCGTCACCGTTACCTGTGGCCGTTGCTGTTCGAGTACTGCCTGTCCACCGGCTGGGCGTTCACCTTCCTGCTGTCGGTGATCTTCTGGGGCGCCGGTAAATTCGTCGAGATGCCTGCGGCCATCGCGGTGGACCACCTCATGCCGCCGGCCTTCACCGGGCTGCTGCTGGCGGTGGTGTGCCTGTTGCAGTTCGCGGTGAGCATTCTGATCGACCGGCGCTACGAAAAAGGCCTGTGGCACATCATGTTCTGGGTGGTCTGGTACCCGCTGGTGTTCTGGCTGATCAGCCTGTTTACCACGCTGGTGAGTTTCCCCAAGGTGCTGTTCGGCCAGCATCAGAAGCGTGCGCGCTGGGTCAGCCCGGATCGCGGGATCAAGCCGTTCGATGACGAAGAAGAGGAAGTGATCCGATGAAAATTATCAGGACCCGGCAACGGCCTTTTCTGGTGGTCATCGATGTGCTCTTTACCGTGCTGGCGTGGGTCGGGCTGTTGTATCTGTTGGTGAACGGGCTCTTGCCGCTGTTCGACAGCCATGCCGGCCCGCGGTTGGGCGGTTCGTTGTTCGATACGCTGGGGACCTTGCAGATCTACGGCTGGATCGCGTTGGTCAATGCAATCGTCCTGATTACCTGGGCGCGTTATCAGCAGCGCAAGAGCCGCAGCTTTGCCCAGCGCAGGCTGCCCAGGCCTGCGGTGGACGATCAAGGCCTTAGCGCCAGTTTCAAGTTGACGGACGAACGTCTGGAAACGCTGCGTCAGCCGGGTTCGAAGATCATCCATAACAACCAGGACGGCGACATCAGTCACGTGGTGCCGCATTTCCATATCCTGGGCCCGGACTTGCAGCCGCCGCCCCTGGCCCCGCTGGAGCGACCACGGGTGATCCATTTGCCAGCGGATCACTCCGCGTAAGGCCTATGTCGAAAAGTCCCGAACCAGCCGCCAAGCCTCGTCCACCGGCAACGGTTGTTTCATGCGCTGGGCCAGTGCCGCCATGGCCCGGCCTTCATCGCAGGCCACGACCGCCGCGACGA
>NZ_JAOSHO010000231.1 GCF_025917275.1 Pseudomonas agronomica
TGGCAAGCTTGAAACTGCGGGTAACCCAATCCCAAGGAGTCATTTCATGCCAATCTTTAACGTTCCGGGTATGTCTTGCGGACATTGCGTCAAAGCCATCACCCAAGCGCTTCATGCCAAAGATTCGAGAGCCGAGGTAGAAATCGATCTCGGCAGCAAGACCGTCAAGGTCGAAAGTGCGGTGCCGGCCGATACCCTGATCGAGGCAATCAAGGAGGAGGGGTACGAGGCCAGTCCTGCGTGAAGTTTTTTAATCGTTAGCGACCTATCGGAATGTTCAAGCGCGCGCGGCCCGGCTAGACTGTCGGGCTGCCGACTGACGCTTGAACGGGACGCCCGATGAACCTCCGTACCATTCTGATTCTTGGCGCCTTGAGCGCTTTCGGTCCCTTGGCGATCGATTTCTATTTGCCCGCCTTCCCGGCAATGGCCACGGCCTTCGGCACCGACGAAAAACATATCCAGTTGACCTTGGCGGCCTATTTTCTAGGGCTGTCCCTCGGACAATTGGCCTACGGGCCGGTGGCGGATCGCTTCGGACGGCGCATCCCGCTGTTGACGGGGGTCGGCTTGTTTACCGTGGCATCCTTGGCCTGCGCCTATGCGCCGAGCCTCGAATGGCTGATCGGCGCCCGCTTCGTCCAGGCCCTGGGCGGTTGTGCCGGAATGGTGATCTCCCGGGCGGTGGTCAGCGACAAATGCGACGCAGTGGGTTCGGCCAAGGTGTTCTCGCAATTGATGCTGGTAATGGGGCTGGCGCCAATCCTCGCACCGATGCTGGGCGGCTTGCTGGTGAACCTGTACGGATGGCAATCGATATTCGTAGGCCTGACGTTATTCAGCGCGCTGGCGGCGACCGCGGTTGCCTTGTGGTTACCTGAAAGCCTGCCGGCCCACGTGCCACGCCAACCGTTATCCGGCGCGTTGCGCCAATACGGGCGTCTTCTGACAGACTCGGTCTTCCTCGGTCATGCCCTGACGGGAGGCATCGCGATCGCCGGGATGTTCGCCTATATCGCCGGCTCACCGTTTGTTTTCATCAAGCTCTACGGCGTCCCCGCCGAACATTTCGGCTGGCTGTTCGGCACGAACGCGGCGGGCTTCATACTGGTGGCGCAAGTCAATGCCCGGCTGTTGTCCAAGCGCGGCCCGGCATTCCTGCTGGCTCGTGCGGTATGGGTCTATTGGCTTGCCGGGCTCAGTCTGCTGGCCGTCTGCGCCCTGCAGCCGGAGCGCTTGTGGCCATTGTTGATTCCGTTGTTCATCTGTATCGCCAGCCTGGGTTGCATCATTCCCAATGCCTCGGCCTGCGCCATGAACGGGCAGGGCGCTCGGGCGGGGAGTGCCTCGGCGATGTTGGGATGCTTGCAGTTTTCCGTCGCCGCAGGGGCCGCCGCGCTGGTGGCGGCATTGCATGACGGCACGGCGGTGCCGATGGCAATCGTCATCAGCCTGTGTGGGTTATTGGTGGTGAGCGCCGCGATGCTGACCCGCCGTCTGCAAAACGCCCGGGCGCTTGCTCAGGCGGGTCGGCAGGAATGATTCATCCAGCCGCGCGCTGCTGATATTCGGGGAAATGATGCGGTGCGTGAATACGCGCTTGCAGGGTGGTGGCGAAAGCCTGGGCTTCGGCCTCGGTGCGAAAAGTCACGACGTGCTGGTCAAGGCGCACTTGCCATTGCGATTTTGCCACTTCTTTTATCAGGATCTTCATTGCTGACCTCCTCACGTAAAAGACTGCGTTGCAAAGGCCTCGAGTGTAGACCGGAATGCAAGCGCAATTGTGACAACGGTCAATTGTCGGACTGACGGTGCGGATTTTTTGTGACGAGGGAGCAAATCCCTCGCCACGATCGACAGGGTCGGTGATCAGAACCCTTCGAGCACGATCTTGCCCTTGGCCTTTCCACTTTCAAGCAAGGCGTGAGCCCGGCGCAGGTTTTCGGCGTTGATGGTGCCGAAGTGCTCGCCAACCGTTGTCTTCAGCGTACCTGCGTCTATCAGGCTGGCGACTCGATTGAGCAGTTTATGCTGCTCAAGCATGTCAGCCGTCTCGAACAGTGAACGGGTGTACATGAACTCCCAATGCAACGACAGGCTCTTGCGCTTGAGCTTGGTCACGTCCAGCGACTTCGGATCATCGATCAGCGCCAGTTTGCCTTGCGGCGCCAGGGCCTCGACCAACTGATCGAGATGCTGGTCGGTCTGGGTCAGGCTGGCCACATGGGTCACTTGGGGCTGTCCTGCTTTGTTGAGTACCTCGCTCAATGGCTGGCTGTGGTCGATCACCAGGTCGGCACCGAGGCCGCGCACCCATTCCTGCGTCTGCGGCCGGGAGGCGGTGCCAATCACTTTCAACCCGGTGAGCTGGCTGGCCAGTTGCGTCAGGATCGAACCCACGCCACCGGCGGCGCCGACGATCAGAAGGCTCTGGTCCTGGTTGCTCTGGCCTTCTTTGATTTGCAGGCGATCGAAGAGCAATTCCCAAGCGGTGATGGCGGTCAGCGGCAGCGCGGCCGCTTCGGCGAAACCGAGGGTCTTTGGCATGTGGCCAACGATGCGCTCGTCCACCACATGCAATTCGCTGTTGCCGCCTGCCCGGGCAATCGAGCCTGCGTAGAACACCTTGTCACCGGCCTTGAACAGAGTGACTTCGCTGCCCACGGCCTTGACCACACCGGCCACGTCCCAGCCCAGCACCTTGGCGGCCCCTTCTTCGGGCTGCATGTTCTGGCGAACCTTGGTGTCGACGGGGTTGACGGAAATGGCTTTGACTTCCACCAGCAAATCCCGGGGCCCGGCGATGGGGGCGGGCAGGTCGATGTCCTGCAGCGATGTTGGATCGGTGATGGGCAACGATTGATAATACGCGATGGCTTTCATGGGGCGGCTCCGTTGTTGAGTTCGAGGGGGCCCATGTTTGGCGATTAATGGCTTTGTTAAAAGCGCCTGGAACAACAGGCTCTTTCAATGATTTTTTGATAATCAAGGCTGCTGTTTTCGCTCAAGGGATGGTACCGGGCAATAGTCGCTGGCAAATAGAGATTTTTCCCTCAGGAACTATCGCCTCCAAAGGTTTCCGGAGGACAGGAAACCGTGCGCCGCACGCTTATACTAGCGGCCGCACGTATCGGTGCGGTTTCAACGGTCTTGGATACTGCCGACTGCACTGATACATGGCTGCGGCACAAGCGGGCGTGCCGTTCGTTCGGGCGGTACTTGAGGTCCGGAGTCACTATGCCCCAGAGCGGTAGACGAATGATTCAACAGGGAGTGAATACATGGAACATGCACCTTGCATCAGCCAGATCGCCACGCTGCTGGCTGACCCCAAGCGCAGCGCAATGATGTGGGCATTAATGGACGGTACGGCCCGACAGGCTGATGAGTTGGCACTGCTGGCGGGATTGTCGCCATCCTCGGCCAATGCCCATCTGGGGCGGCTGTGCTCCGGTGGGCTGTTGACGGTCGAGACCCGGGGCCGCAAACGGTTTTTCCGCCTGGCGGCCCCCGAGATCGGTGCTGCCGTCGAGGCCTTGGCGAGCGCAACCCTGGCAAGTACACCGCGTCAGGTTCCAGAGGTTCTCAAACGCGGTCTCATGCCGACCAAAGCGCCGACGGCCCCCGCCTCGCTGATGCGGGCAAGGCTTTGCGATGACCATCTGGGTGGCATGTTGGCGGCGGACCTGTATCAGCGACTGTTGGATTCCGGTTGGCTCGAGCAATGCGAGCAGCGCGTGATCGTTACCCACAAGGGCTCCAATGAGTTCGCCGGGCGCGGCTTGTTCATCCAGGCGCTGGCCCATCGCAACGCTCGCATCGCGTGCGCCTGCCCCGACTGGAGTGAGCGTCGCCCGCACTTGGGGGGAGCCTTGGGGGCCGGATTGCTGCAACTTTTCATGCAGTCGGGCTGGCTGAGCTTGCCTAATGATTCCAGGGCCTTGCAGGTGACGGCTCTAGGTCAGCAGGAAATTCATCGTTTCGCCAGGCAGGAAGACTTGGAAATGGCGCTCTAGAGCTAAGACAGGTCGCAATCAGCAATCGTCGCCAGCGTGGTTCGCGCACACTCGGTCCGGGGATCTATCGGATTGGGGGAAGGCAAATGGACACTCACGTCTACAGCGCGGCAGAGCGCCTGGAACGGCTGCCCATCAGCGGCTATCACCGGGTCATTTTCATCATCATTGCCCTGGCGTTTTTCTTTGACTCCATGGACCTGGCCATGATGACGTTCCTGCTGGGCTCGATCAAAACCGAGTTCGGCCTGAGCACCGCCCAGGCAGGGTTGCTGGCCAGTTCCAGTTTCTTTGGAATGGTAGTGGGCGCATCGTTGTCAGGCATGCTGGCTGATCGTTTCGGCCGCAAGCCTGTGTTCCAGTGGAGCATCGTGTTGTGGGGACTTGCCAGTTATCTCTGCTCCACCGCCCAGGACATCGAAGCACTGATACTGTTTCGCATACTGCTGGGCATCGGCATGGGCATGGAGTTCCCGATTGCCCAATCCATGCTTTCGGAGCTGATCCCGGCAAAGCGTCGCGGGCGCTACATTGCCTTGATGGACGGCTTCTGGCCCTTGGGTTTCGTGGCCGCGGGCGTGCTGTCGTACTTCCTGCTGCCGGTGGTCGGCTGGCGTGACATCTTCCTGGTGCTGGCCGTGCCGGCCGTCTTCGTCCTGGTGATTCGCTTCTTCATTCCAGAGTCGCCGCGTTGGCTTGAACAGGCCGGTCGAGGCGATGAAGCGGATGCCGTGCTCCAACGGATCGAAGAGAAGGTCCGGGCCTCGCTGGGGCGTCGAGATCTGCCCGAGCCCGTACGCCTGCCGAGGCTGGCGACCCAACCGGGCAATTTCTTTTCCGCCCTGGCGCAGATCTGGTCTCCTCTATATCGCCAACGCACGGTGATGATCTGGAGCGTCTGGTTCTTTGCGTTGCTTGGGTTCTATGGCTTGACGTCCTGGCTCAGTGCGTTGCTGCAGCAATCCGGGTTCGCGGTAACGCAGTCGGTCTATTACACCGTGCTGATTTCCCTGGGCGGGATTCCCGGTTTCCTGATGGCGGCCTGGCTGGTGGAGCGCTGGGGGCGCAAGCCGGTATGCGTCATCACGTTGCTCGGTGGTGGAGGCATGGCATTTCTGTATGGCCAGAGCGCGGTATTTGGCGGCAACGTTGGCCTGCTGGTCGGCACCGGGCTGCTGATGCAGTTTTTCCTGTTCGGCATGTGGGCAGTGCTCTACACCTATACGCCTGAGTTGTATCCCACCTCCGCGCGGGCCACGGGATCGGGCTTTGCCTCGGCGGTCGGTCGCATCGGTTCGCTGTTGGGGCCTCTGGTCACCGGGCTGGTTTTTCCCATCACCGGCCAGGGTGGCGTGTTCGCCCTGGGCGCCTTGTGCTTTGCCGTGGCGGCGGGCGTGGTCTGGCTGTTTGGAATGGAGACGCGGGGCAAGACGCTGGAGGAGTTGAGCGGAGGCGCAGTCGCTGATTGAACACGATCCCCTGTGGGAGCGAGCTTGCTCGCTCCCACAGGGGCTGAACGCCAGGCTTAAGGTTTTACCAGTCGCGCATCCAGGCTGTTTTGCGCCAGCCGCTTGGCCTGGTCCTGGGTCATGCCCAGATGCGTGTGCAGCGCGTGGAAATTCTCGGTGACGTAGCCACCGAAATAGGCAGGGTCATCGGAGTTCACCGTGACCTTCACGCCGCGTTCCAGCATGTCGAGGATGTTGTGCTGCGACATGTCGTCGAACACGCACAGCTTGGTGTTGGACAGTGGGCAGACTGTCAGCGGGATTTGCTCATCAATGATCCGTTGCATCAATCGCTCGTCCTCGATGGCGCGCACGCCGTGGTCGATGCGTTGGATCTTCAGCAGGTCGAGGGCTTCCCAGATGTACTCGGGCGGGCCTTCCTCGCCCGCATGGGCGACGGTCAGGAAGCCTTCGTTGCGAGCGCGGTCGAACACGCGCTGGAACTTGCTCGGTGGGTGGCCCATTTCGGAACTGTCCAGGCCGACGGCGACGAATGCGTCGCGGAACGGCAGCGCCTGGTCGAGGGTTTTCTCGGCTTGTTCTTCGCTCAGGTGACGCAGGAAACTCAGGATCAGGCCGCTGGTGATGCCCAGTTGCTGCTCACCGTCCTTGAGCGCGGCGGCGATGCCGTTGAGCACCACTTCGAATGGAATCCCGCGATCGGTGTGGGTCTGCGGATCGAAGAACGGCTCGGTGTGGATCACGTTCTGTGCCTTGCAGCGCAGCAGGTAAGCCCAGGTCAGGTCATAAAAGTCCTGGGAAGTGCGCAGCACATCGGCGCCTTGGTAATACAGGTCGAGAAATTCCTGCAGATTGTTGAAGGCGTATGCCTGGCGCAGGGTGTCCACGTCATTCCACGGCAGGGCAATCTTGTTGCGTTCAGCCAGGGCGAACAGCAGTTCGGGCTCCAGCGAGCCTTCCAGGTGCAGATGCAGTTCGGCCTTGGGCAAGGCGTTCAGCCAGTCGTACATGTTCTTTTCTCATCAGCGAATCGATGGCGGCATTCTACAGGGGCGGGCGCCAATGTCTGAGTAAAACCTGACCGGCTGATCCACTACGGCCTCGTCCCGGCAATAATCCTCGGACAACGGCTACGTCACATTCGGACGAAACGTTCCCGGTCCGTCACAGTCTAGTAGCTCATGACCCGTCCATGGTTATAGGCTCGCGATGCTCTCGTTGATCAAGCAAGAAAAACTGCTGTTGCTGGCCCTGCTCGCGGCGTTTGCCGCCTATCCGCTGGAGCATTGGCTGCTGGGCAGCGGGCAGGTCGTTGCGCTGATGGGCGGGTTGGTGCTGATTGGTTTTATCGTCTCAGCCTCCATGCGTGTGGCCCATCACGCGGAACTACTCGCGGAAAAAGTGGGCGATCCCTACGGCACCATGATCCTGACATTGTCGGCGGTGCTGGTGGAAGTCGTGATCCTGGCGATCATGATGAGCAACGAGGCGTCGCCGACCCTGGTACGCGACACGATCTATTCGGCGGTCATGCTCGACATCAACGGTATCCTCGGGCTCGCGGCGCTGATGGGTGGGCTCAAGCATGGCGAGCAGGTCTACAACGACGATTCGGCGCGGACCTACAGTGTGATGATCCTCACGGCCATGGGGGTGTCGATGGTGGTGCCGGAGTTCATTCCGCGGGAAAGCTGGAAAACCTATTCGGCGTTTACCATCGGCGCGATGATGGTGCTGTACGCTTTGTTCCTGCGCATGCAGGTGGGCCCACACAGCTATTTCTTCAGCTACAGCTATCCAGAAAAGCGTCGTAGGAAAGAGCCGGTGGAAACCGAGCCGAAGCCCATCAGCCTGGCCTTTTCAATCGGTGCGCTGGTATTTGGTGTGATCGTGATCGGTGCGCTCGCCGAGATCATGTCCAAGGCCATCGACTTGGGGCTGGAGGGCTCCGGTGCCCCGCCGGTCGTCACGGCGATCCTGGTGGCGGCCATCTCCGCTGCGCCGGAAATTCTCACTGCGCTGCGGGCAGCCTTGGCCAACCGCATGCAGTCGGTGGTCAACATCGCACTGGGGGCGTCGCTGTCCACGGTGATTCTGACCGTGCCGGTGATGGAAGCGATGGCGCTTTACACCGGCCAGCCATTCCAGATGGCAATGACGCCAGTCCAGACGGTGATGATCTTCATCACCTTGATCGTCAGCGCCATCAACCTCAACGATGGCGAAACCAACGCCATTGAGGGCATGACCCACTTCGTGCTGTTTTCAACGTTTGTGATGTTGTCGTTATTGGGTCTTTAATTTTTCATAGTCCCTGTGGGAGCGAGCTTGCT
>NZ_JAOSHO010000232.1 GCF_025917275.1 Pseudomonas agronomica
CAAACCAAGACAACCAGCGATCAGCCCGGCGTTCGATTCCGCCGCGTCTCGATGATGTTCGGCAACTGGGAAATCCGTCCCAGCAACCGCCCCAATGCATCCAGCCCCGGAATCTCGATGGTCAGGGACATCAACGCGGTGTTGTCTTCCTTGTTCGAGCGGGTGTTCACCGCGAGCACGTTGATGCGCTCGTTGAGCAACACCTGGGACACGTCACGCAGCAGGCCGGAGCGGTCGTAGGCGCGGATGATGATGTCCACCGGATAGGTGAGCACCGGCACCGGGCCCCAGCTGACCTGGATGATCCGTTCCGGTTCGCGGCCGGCCAGCTGCAGCACCGAGGCGCAGTCCTGGCGGTGAATGCTGACGCCGCGGCCCTGGGTGATGTAGCCGACGATCGCGTCCCCCGGCAACGGCTGGCAGCAGCCGGCCATCTGCGTCATCAGGTTGCCCACGCCCTGGATCTGGATGTCACCGCGCTTGCCCGGCTTGTAGCCAGTGGCCTTGCGCGGAATCAGCTCCAGTTGTTCGTTGCCACGTTCCGGCTCAACCAGTTGCTGGGCCAGGTTGACCAATTGAGCCAGGCGCAGGTCGCCGGCACCGAGGGCAGCGAACATGTCCTCGGCAGTCTTCATGTTGGCTTTTTCGGCCAGCTTGTCGAAGTCCACCTGCGGCAGGCCCAGGCGACTCAACTCGCGTTCGAGCAAGGTCTTGCCGGCGGCGACGTTCTGGTCGCGGGCCTGCAATTTGAACCAATGGACAATTTTTGCCCGCGCCCGGGAAGTGGTGATGTAGCCCAGGTTCGGGTTCAACCAGTCGCGGCTCGGCGTGCCGTGCTTGCTGGTGATGATCTCGACCTGCTCACCGGTTTGCAGGCTGTAGTTGAGCGGCACGATCCGCCCGTTGATCTTGGCGCCACGGCAGTTGTGGCCGATCTCTGTGTGGACCCGATAGGCGAAGTCCAGCGGCGTCGCACCTTTCGGCAAGTCAATCGCATGGCCGTCGGGCGTGAAGATGTAGACCCGATCCGGTTCGATATCGACCCGCAGTTGCTCGGCGAGGCCGCCGATATCGCCGAGCTCCTCGTGCCATTCCAGCACCTGGCGCAACCAGGAGATTTTCTCTTCGTAATGGTTGGAGCCGGACTTGACGTCGGTGCCCTTGTATTTCCAGTGGGCGCACACACCCAGCTCGGCTTCCTCGTGCATGGCGTGGGTGCGGATCTGCACTTCCAGTACCTTGCCCTCGGGACCGATCACCGCGGTGTGCAACGAGCGATAGCCGTTTTCCTTGGGGTTGGCGATGTAGTCGTCGAATTCCTTCGGGATGTGCCGCCACAAGGTATGGACGATGCCCAGCGCGGTGTAGCAGTCACGCATTTCCGGGACCAGCACACGAACGGCGCGAACGTCATAGATCTGGCTGAATTCCAGGCCCTTGCGCTGCATTTTTCGCCAGATCGAATAGATGTGCTTGGCGCGGCCACTGATATCGGCTTCCACGCCGGTGGCCTGCAGTTCTTCGCGTAACTGGGTCATGACATCGGTGATGAAGCGCTCGCGATCCAGGCGACGCTCGTGCAGCAACTTGGCGATCTGCTTGTATTGGTCGGGCTCCAGATAGCGGAAGGACAAATCCTCCAGCTCCCACTTGATATGACCAATACCGAGGCGATGGGCCAGCGGTGCATAAATGTCGAAAACTTCTCGGGCAACGCGATTGCGCTTCTCGTCGTCGGCAGATTTCACGGCGCGGATCGCGCAGGTGCGCTCGGCCAGCTTGATCAGTGCGACGCGCACATCATCGACCATGGCGACAAGCATCTTGCGCAGGTTTTCCACCTGGCCCTGGGTGCCCAGCACCATGGACTGGCGCGGGCTGAGGCTGGCGCTGATCGCCGCCATGCGCAGCACGCCGTCAATCAGCTTGGCGACCACGGTGCCGAAGCGCTGGCTGACCACTGGCAACTGGATCTGCCCTTCGCGCACGCCGCGGTACAGCACCGCGGCGACCAGCGAATCCTGGTCCAGCTTGAGGTCAGCGAGGATTTCGGCGATCTCAAGGCCTGTCTGGAAACTCGACGTGCCTTCGGACCACAGGTTCTTCGCCGCGTTGTGCTGCTGTTCCGCCTCGCGAGCGAACTCGCAGGCGGCCTTCAAGGCTTCGCGATCCAGTGCCGTGTCGATACTGACCGCGTGATCGAGCCAAGCCTCGAGATTGATACTGCCGTCGGTGTTGATCGGCTGGTGTGCTCTCACCTGTACCATCTTTACTTACCTTCCCTACGACGCAGATTCAATGCGTCAACATCGCTGACCTTCGTTGCCCGTGTTTCCGCCCAGGGCCGTGGCGGATTGGCACGAACGGGTCAGTCGGACAAGCCATCCTGGCTCGCTTCAAATAACGCCATGGCCTCGACATGCGCCGTTTGAGGAAACATATCGAGAATCCCGGCACGTTTTAACCGGTAGCCCTGCTTGATCAGTTCGACCGTATCCCGGGCCAAAGTTGCCGGGTTGCACGATACATAAACCAACCGTCTGGCACCCAGGGACGACAGCTTGCGCACCACCTCGAAAGCACCGTCACGGGGTGGGTCCAAGAGTACCGCAGAAAAGCCTTCGCCGATCCATTCGGCCCCCGCCAAAGGCTGGGATAAATCGGCCTGAAAAAAAGCAGTGTTATGCAAATTATTGCTGAGGGCGTTGGCAGCGGCACGGTCGACCATGGTCTGCACGCCTTCCACCGCCACCACCTCGCGCACGCTTTTTGCCAACGGCAAGGCAAAATTGCCCAGGCCACAAAACAAGTCCAGCACGCGCTCTTCGGATCGAGGCGCCAGCCACTGCAAGGCCTGGGCGACCATCGCCTCGTTGACGGCAGCGTTCACCTGGATGAAATCCCCTGGCCGGTAAGCCAGGTCCAGGCCCCAGGTTTCCAGGCGATAGCCCAAGGACAATCCCGGATCGACCGGTTGCGGCTCGCCTTCGCCATGCAGCCACAACTGGGCTTCGTGGAGCGCACAGAAATCCTTGAGGATCGTCAGGTCGGCTTCCGACAGCGGTGCCATGTGCCGCAACAAGAGCGCCAGGGACGAGCCGGCAAACAGTTCCACATGGCCCAATGCCTGGGGTTTTGCCAGGCGCCGAAGCATCTGGGGCAAGCGGCTCATGATCGGCTGCAAGGGCTGTACCAGCACCGGGCATTCGTCGATGGCGACGATGTCCTGGCTGCCGACTGCACGGAAACCCACTTCGAGTGTTTTTGCTTTCTGGTCCCAACGCACCGCCACCCGGGCGCGACGCCGGTAACCGAATTCCGGCCCGCTCAAGGGCTCGGCCCATTCCTGCGGCTCGACGCCCGCCACCCGCGACAACTGCTCGGCGAGCATGCGCTGTTTCAGGGCGAGTTGTTCGTTGTGGGGCAAGTGTTGGACGCTGCAGCCGCCGCAGCGACCGGCATGGACACACGGCGCGGCACGACGCAGCTCGCTGGGCGAAAACACCCGTTCGGTGCGGGCCTCGACCACTTTGCCGTGGGCCCCGAGCACCCGCGCCTCGACCTCTTCGCCGGCCAGGGCACCGATGACAAACCAGGTGCGCCCATCGACAAACCCAATCCCACGGCCATCGTTGGCCAGGCGCTCGATGGTCAGGCGCTGCTTTTTACCGGTGGGCACTTGCGGGGCCCGGCTTCCGCCGCTGGGCTGGAAGCGCAAGCCTCTTTCTTGCTTGGCCATCAGTTGGGCGCGTCGAAGATGCCGGTCGACAGGTAACGGTCGCCACGGTCGCAGATGATCGCGACGATCACCGCATTCTCCACTTCCTTGGACAAGCGCAGCATGCCCGCCACGGCACCGCCCGAAGACACGCCGCAGAAGATGCCTTCTTCACGAGCCAGGCGACGGGTCACGTCCTCGGCTTCGCTCTGCGCCATGTCGATGATCCGGTCCACGCGCTCGGCCTGGTAGATCTTCGGCAGGTACTCCTGGGGCCACCGACGAATGCCGGGGATCGCCGAACCTTCCATCGGTTGCAGGCCGACGATCTGTACGTTCGGGTTCTGTTCTTTCAAATAGCGCGAGGTGCCCATGATGGTGCCGGTGGTGCCCATCGAGCTGACAAAATGGGTGATCGTGCCGTCGGTCTGGCGCCAGATCTCCGGGCCCGTCGTGGTGTAGTGGGCCTCGGGATTGTCACCGTTGGCGAACTGATCCAGCACCTTGCCACGACCTTCGGCCTGCATGCGCTCGGCCAAGTCGCGAGCACCTTCCATGCCCTCTTCCTGAGTCACCAGGATCAGCTCGGCGCCATAAGCCGTCATCGCAGCTTTACGCTCGGCGCTGGAGTTGTCGGGCATGATCAGGATCATCTTGTAACCCTTGATTGCCGCCGCCATCGCCAGGGCGATGCCGGTGTTGCCGGACGTCGCCTCGATCAGCGTATCACCGGGCTGGATCAGCCCGCGCAACTCGCCACGGGTGATCATCGACAGCGCCGGGCGGTCCTTGACCGAACCCGCCGGGTTGTTCCCTTCGAGCTTGAGCAGAAGCGTATTGCTGGTCGCGCCGGGCAGGCGCTGCAAACGAACCAGCGGAGTGTTGCCGACGCAATCGGCGATGGTTGGGTACTGCAATGTCATGGCGTATTCGCAATCCGGGCTGCGGGGGCGCCTATCATACCGGCAAACCCCGCGAGGCCATATCACGCAAAGTGCAGTGCTTATGGCTTATGGGAATAAGCAAGCGCAAACCGAGTGCCGCCCCTGCTCGGCTTCCGCATGGACCTTGACGCCATCGTCACGAATTTTACGAAGATTGCCCGCCTGCAAGCCGCTACACTGCGCAGGTATTGCGTGCCGGATGCGCGCAAAGCTCAATCGAACCGCTGGATGCAGGAGAAAAGTGTGCTCAAGAAACTGGGAATCAAAGGCCGCGTCCTGTTGCTGACCCTGTTGCCGACCAGCCTGATGGCGCTGGTTTTGGGCGGCTATTTCACCTGGATGCAGCAGTCGGACCTGCACGCCCAGTTGCTGCAACGGGGCGAGATGATCGCCGAACAGTTGGCCCCGCTGGTTGCCCCGGCGATGAGCCGTCATGACACCGATCTGCTGGAACGCATCGCCACCCAGTCCCTCGAGCAAGCGGACGTACGCGCCGTGACCTTCCTCGCGCCCGACCGTTCACCCCTGGCCCATGCCGGCCCGACCATGCTCAACCGCGCCCCCGACGGCAACAGCACGCAGTTGCTGCAACGCACCGGTAACGACGCGACGCGTTACCTGCTGCCGGTGTTCGGCAAGCATCGCAACCTGGCGGGTGAGCTGATTCCCGAGGAAGCCGACCGCCTGCTGGGCTGGGTCGAGCTGGAGTTGTCCCACAGTGGCATGTTGCTGCGCGGTTACCGCAGCCTGTTCGCCAGTCTGTTGCTGATCGCCGCCGGGTTGGGATGCACCGGGCTGCTGGCCTTGCGCATGGGACGCACCATCAATCGCCCGCTGAGCCAGATCAAGCAAGCCGTGGCGCAGCTCAAGGACGGCCACCTGGAAACCCGCCTGCCACCGCTGGGCAGCCAGGAGCTGGATGAGTTGGCGTCGGGCATCAATCGTATGGCCGGCACCTTGCAGAATGCCCAGGAAGAGTTGCAGCACAGCATCGACCAGGCCACCGAAGACGTTCGCCAGAACCTGGAAACCATCGAGATCCAGAACATCGAGCTGGACCTGGCACGCAAGGAAGCCCTGGAGGCGAGCCGGATCAAATCCGAATTCCTGGCGAACATGAGCCATGAAATCCGCACGCCGCTGAACGGAATCCTGGGTTTCACCCATTTATTGCAGAAAAGCGAACTGACTCCGCGCCAGCTCGACTACCTGGGCACCATCGAAAAATCCGCCGACAGCCTGCTGGGGATCATCAACGAGATCCTCGATTTTTCGAAGATCGAAGCCGGCAAGCTGGTGCTCGACAACATCCCGTTCAACTTGCGGGACCTGTTGCAAGACACCCTGACCATCCTCGCCCCCGCCGCCCATGCCAAACAGTTGGAACTGGTGAGCCTGGTCTACCGCGACACACCGCTGTCGCTGGTGGGCGACCCGCTGCGTCTCAAGCAGATCCTCACCAACCTGGTGAGCAACGCGATCAAGTTCACCCGCGAAGGCACCATCGTCGCCCGCGCCATGCTCGAAGACGAGCATGAAGACAGCGTGCAATTGCGCATCAGCATCCAGGACACCGGCATCGGCCTCTCCGCCCAGGACGTCCGAGCGCTGTTCCAGGCCTTCAGCCAGGCCGATAACTCACTGTCCCGTCAACCCGGCGGCACCGGGCTGGGCCTGGTGATATCCAAGCGGTTGGTGGAACAGATGGGCGGCGAGATCGGCGTGGACAGTACGCCCGGCGAAGGTTCGGAGTTCTGGATCAGCCTGCGCCTGCCCAGGACCCGGGACGACGCCGAGGACTTGCCCGGCCCACCGCTGCTCGGTCGACGCGTCGCCGTCCTGGAAAACCATGAGCTGGCCCGCCAGGCCTTGCAGCATCAACTTGAAGATTGCGGTTTGCAGGTCACGCCGTTCAATTCGCTGGAAAACCTGACCAACGGTGTCACCGTCGCCCACCAGACCGACCAGGCCATCGACCTGGCCGTGCTTGGCATCACCAGCAACGATATGCCGCCGGAACGCCTCAACCAGCACATCTGGGACCTGGAGCACCTGGGCTGCAAAGTCCTCGTACTCTGCCCGACCACCGAGCAGACGCTGTATCACCTCTCCGTTCCCAATCCTCACAGCCAGCTCCAGGCCAAGCCGGCCTGCACCCGCAAGTTGCGCCGCTCGTTGTCTGACCTGGTCAATCCGCGCCCCTTGCGCAGCGAACCCAACGAACCGGCGCCCAGCCGCGCCCCTAAAGTGCTGTGCGTGGACGACAACCCGGCCAACCTGCTGCTGGTGCAAACCCTCCTCGAGGATATGGGCGCCCGGGTGCTCGCGGTGGAAAGCGGTTACGCGGCGGTCAAGGCCGTGCAGAAGGAAACCTTCGACCTGGTCTTGATGGACGTGCAGATGCCCGGCATGGACGGTCGCCAGAGCACCGAGACGATTCGCCAGTGGGAAAGCGAGCGGCACTGCTCGCCGCTGCCGATCGTCGCCCTCACCGCCCACGCCATGGCCAACGAGAAACGCGCCTTGCTGCAAAGCGGCATGGATGACTACCTGACCAAGCCCATCAGCGAACGACAACTGGCCCAGGTCGTGCTGAAGTGGACCGGCCTGGCCTTGCGCAATCAAGCACCGGACCGAGGCACGGACGGCAATCGCAGCGGTGAATTGCTGGTGCTCGATCACGAAGAAGGCCTGCGCCTGGCCGCAGGCAAGGCCGATCTGGCGGCGGACATGCTGGCCATGCTGCTGGCCTCCCTGGAAGCCGACCGCGAAGCGATTCGCCAGGCCAGCGAAGCCAACGATCAAAACGCGTTGATCGAACGGGTCCACCGCCTGCACGGTGCCACGCGTTATTGCGGCGTACCGCAATTGCGCGCGGCCTGCCAGCGCAGCGAAACCCTGCTCAAACAGCAGGATCCCAAAGCGGCGGCGGCCCTTGAGGACTTGGAGCGTGCAATCGAACGCCTGGCGAGTGAGGCGCGTATCAGTGCCTGATCCAGGGCAATACCTTCGCCGACATAATCGCTGAAAATCCACGCGCCGACCCCGGACCGTAGGAGCTGCCGAGCGAAGCGAGGCTGCGATCTTTCCGCTGACGCTTGAATCCCAAGCGAAAGATCAGAAGATCAAAAGATCGCAGCCTCG
>NZ_JAOSHO010000233.1 GCF_025917275.1 Pseudomonas agronomica
CAATCATCGGCTGCAGGATCGAGGTCCGGAAACATCACCTCGGTAAAGCCGAACTTGGTGAAATCGGTGATGCGCGACGGGTACAAGCGGCCGATCAGGTGATCGCATTCATGCTGGACTACCCGGGCGTGGAAGCCTGAAGCGATGCGCACGATCGGCTCGCCCTTCGGGTCGAAACCTTCGTAACGGATCTGCTGGTAGCGATTCACCGCGCCGCGCAAGCCTGGCACCGACAGGCAGCCTTCAAAGCCTTCTTCCATCAACGGGCTCAGCGGCGTGATCAGCGGGTTGATCAGGATCGTCTGCGGCACCGCCTCGGCATCCGGATAGCGCTCGCTGTGCTCGAAGCCGAAGATCACCAGTTGCAGGTCCACACCAATTTGCGGTGCCGCCAGCCCGACGCCACCAACACTTTCCATGGTCTGGAACATGTCGTCGATCAATTGCCACAACTCGGGACTGTCGAACATTTCCGGCGGCACCGGCGGAGCGATGCGCAGCAGGCGTTCGTCGCCCATCTTCAGGATTTCACGGATCATGGTCGGGCTTCGTCAGTGTGGTTGTGATGGATGGAATGATCGCGCCCCAGGCCCGACACATGCTGCTTCTCGTGCTCGCCCGGGGTCTTTTCGCCCGTGTCCTTGCCTTCGGCGGACATGTGCTCGATCACCGCATTCATCTCCGCGCCGAGCAGCAGTACCGCCGCCGAGATGTAGAAATACAGCAACAACACGATGATCGCGCCGATACTGCCATACATCGCGTTGTAGTCGGCAAACGTCTTCACGTAGAACGCAAAGCCCAGGGACGCGATGATCCACACCACCACCGCCAATACCGAGCCCGGCGTGATGAAGCGAAACTCCTGCTTGACGTCGGGCATCACGTAATAGATCAGCGCCACGGCCACCATCAGCAGAAACACGATGACCGGCCAACGCACCAGGGTCCAGACGGTGACAATGAATTCCTCCAGGCCGATCTGCGCGGCAATCCAGCCCATCACTTGCGGCCCCAGCACCATCAGCGCGGCGGCGGCCAACAGCATGCCGGCAATGCCAACGGTGTACAGGATAGACAGCGGGAAACGCTTCCAGGCCGGGCGGCCTTCGACCACGTCATAGGCGGCGTTCATGGCGCTCATCATCAGGCGCACGCCGGCGGACGCGGTCCACAACGCAACCACGATACCCACCGACAGCAAGCCCCCCTTGGATTGCTGCAGTTGGTCGATCACCGGGTTGACCTGCTCCAGCGCCTGGGGTGGCAGCACCAGCTCCGATTGCAGGCGCAGCCAGGAGAAAAAATCCGGCAGGTGCAGGAAGCCGATCAGCGCAATCAGGAAAAGAATGAAGGGAAACAATGAGAACAGCATCTGGTAAGCCAGCGCGGAGGCGTAGGTCGACATCTCGTCATCGAGAAACTCGGTCACCGTGCGCATCATCACACGGTGCAGGGGCAAGCCTTTCAAGGCAGGGAACATCATGAGCGTCTCCTTTCGCCGCTAAAAAGGGGGTCGCGTGGCGACTCAGGGGCCGTTTTCTACAACAAAGTAGCTTGTTTGGCGACTCTGGAGCAATTTCATCGTTTTACCAACTGACGCAGAATTGACCGGAGATTCATCGGGCAAGTTTCATCGTTCGCGCAAGCGGGGCTTTATGTTTGCCCGGCAACCGTCGAGAATGCCTCCCTATTCCGGCCTGGCCCGAAGCTCCAATCCCGTAGGAACGTTATGAAACTCGATAAAAAGCAGGCCATCGCCCGCAGGAACCAGCAACTGGGCGGCGCCGTCCTGGGTGTCAATAACTGCCATTTCAGCGAATTGAACCGCAACCGCAATATTTTCTGGTTCGATATTCCAGTGGCCCGCCTGGCCATCGGGCAGTACGAATGGATTCACTTGCTGCTGCACACCCCGGCCACTGACGAACTGCTGCACCTGAAAGTGCCTACCGTGTTCCTGCGGGAAAAAATGGAAGGCCTGGAAGTGCGCAACCAGGGCAAACGCAAGGCCGCCCTGAGCCTGGAACTGAGCGCCGACAAGGATTCCTACCTGCAGGACATGCGGCCGGGTGGCACCAACCTGGATTTTGCGCAGTTTCGGTTGTAACTGACTCCTTGGGCAAAGGAGCTTCTGTGGCGAGGGGATTTATCGAAACGTCGCACCGCCCCGCTGGGCTGCGAAGCAGCCCCAATATATCAATACCACTGCGGTGCGTCAGCCAGGGCGAAGGGGGTCGCTTCGCAACCCAGCGGGGATGAATCCCCTCGCCACAATTTTTTGCTTGTGCAGATAATCACCCACAAAAAGCCCCGCATCTGCGGGGCTTTTTGTGGCAGGTGGCTTTACTTCTTCAGCCCCAGCTTCCTCAGTTCTTCATCACGCAACTCACGCCGCAGGATCTTGCCCACATTGGTGGTCGGCAATGCATCTCGGAACTCCACGGCCTTGGGCACCTTGTAGCCGGTGACGTTGGCGCGCATGTGTTCCATCACCTGCTCCTTGGTCAGCGTGACACCTGGCCGCGCGACGATGAATATCTTGATCGCCTCGCCGGACTTCTCGTCCGGTACGCCGATGGCCGCGCATTGCAGCACGCCCGGCAAGGTGGCCAATACATCCTCCAGCTCGTTCGGGTACACGTTGAAGCCAGAGATCAGGATCATGTCTTTCTTGCGATCGACGATGCGCATGTAGCCGTCCGGCTGGATCACCGCTATGTCACCGGTCTTGAGCCAGCCTTCGCTGTCGAGGATCTCGTCGGTGGCGTCCTGGCGCTGCCAATAGCCCTTCATGACCTGAGGACCTTTCACGCACAACTCGCCGATTTCCCCCAAGGGTTGTTCTTCGCCCGCGTCGTTGATCACCTTGCACAACGTCGACGGCACCGGAATGCCAATGGTGCCGACCTGGATATTCTGGATCGGGTTGACGGTGGCCACCGGGCTTGTCTCGGTCATGCCGTAGCCTTCGCAGATCGGGCAGCCGGTGACCGCTTTCCAGCGCTCCGCCGCGGCCAGTTGCAGGGCCATGCCGCCCGACAGGGTGACTTTCAACGCCGAAAAATCCAGCTTGCGGAAGGCTTCGTTGTTGCACAGCGCCACGAACAAGGTGTTAAGACCGACGAAGCCGCTGAATTTCCACTTCGACAGCTCCTTGACCATCGCCGACAAGTCGCGCGGGTTGCTGATCAGGATGTTGTGGTTGCCGATCAGCATCATCGCCATGCAATGAAAGGTGAAGGCATAGATGTGGTAAAGCGGCAGCGGCGTGATCAGTACTTCGCAGCCTTCATTGAGGTTTGAGCCCATCAACGCCTTGCACTGCAGCATGTTCGCCACCAGGTTGCGGTGGGTCAGCATCGCGCCCTTGGCCACGCCGGTGGTACCGCCGGTGTATTGCAACACCGCCACGTCATCGCGGGCGGGGTTGGCTTCGTTCACGGGCTGGCCGTGGCCCTTGCGCAGCACATCGTTGAACTTGATGGCCTTGGGCAGGTGGAACGCCGGCACCATCTTCTTGACGTACTTGATCACGCTATTGATCAAGAGACGCTTGAGCGGCGGCAGCAGGTCGGCCACTTCCGTGACGATAACGTGCTTGACGCTGGTCTTGGGCACCACGTTTTCGGCCAGGTGCGCCATGTTTGCCAGGCACACCAACGCCTTGGCGCCGGAGTCGTTGAATTGATGTTCCATTTCCCGCGCGGTGTAGAGCGGGTTGGTATTGACCACGATCAGCCCCGCACGAATCGCTCCGAACACGGCGACGGGGTACTGGAGGACGTTGGGCAATTGCACGGCGATTCGATCGCCCGGCTGCAAATCGGTATGCTGTTGCAGGTACGCGGCAAAGGCGCCGGACAGCTCGTACAGCTCACCGTAGGTGATCGTCTTGCCGAGGTTGCTGAATGCCGGCTTGTCGGCGAAGCGCTGGCAGGATTGCTTCAACACCGCCTGAATATTCGGATACTCATCTGGATTGATGTCGGCAGCAATCCCAGCTGGGTACTTATCCTTCCAAAAGTCTTCGATCATGGAAGCCCCACTCCTCAGCAACGCGAATTCTCACCGCATTTGATGCGATTATTATTGGTGTTTGTTTATTGGGTGAATCTGGCTTGGATAAAGGCCGAGAAGTCACAAAAGCGCGCCGAGAGTAGCAGCTTTGCCAAGGGTCGCCTAGAGCCAAAAGCGGGCCCCACAGTCATAAACATGACTCAAGAACCTGCAATAGTCATTTTTAGAGTAAAAATTCTAAGCACTGTGTAGTTTCTTCAAACATAAACATTGTGGGAGCGAGCCTGCTCGCGAAAGCGGTATGTCAGTGGTAGAGAGGTGGCTGACACACCGCTTTCGCGAGCAGGCTCGCTCCCACAGGTTTTCCACTGGACCTTTCGGGCCTCAGGCGATATCGCGCAACTCCCGACGCAGGATCTTGCCCACCGGCGTCATCGGCAGCGACTCACGCAACACGATGTGCTTGGGCACCTTGTAGCCGGTGAAGTTTTCCTTGCAGTACGCCTTGAGTTCTTCGAGGCTGACCCCGGCCTCACGCGCGACCACGAACAGCTTCACCGCCTCCCCCGAGCGCTCGTCGGGCACCCCGATGACCGCGCAACTGGCGACTTTCGGATGAGCCATCACCACATCCTCGATTTCGTTCGGGTACACGTTGAAACCCGAGACGATGATCATGTCCTTCTTGCGATCGACGATCCGCACGAACCCGTCGGGGTCGATCACCGCAATATCGCCGGACTTGAACCAGCCCTCGCTGTCCAGCACTTCGTCGGTCGCTTCGGGCTTGTTCCAATAGCCTTTCATGATCTGCGGGCCCTTGATGCACAGCTCGCCGCGTTCACCGAGGGGCATTTCGACGCCGTCGTCGTTGATGACCTTCATCAGCGTACCCGGCACCGGCAGCCCTACCGTCCCCAGGCGCGACTTGCCGCCATAAGGATTGGCGCTGGCCACCGGCGAAGTTTCGGTCAGGCCGTAGCCCTCGGTAATGCCGCAACCGGTGAGCTGTTTCCAACGTTCGGCTGTGGCCTTGACCAACGCGGTGCCACCCGAGTTGGTAACCTTGAGGTTGGAGAAATCCAGCGTCTTGAAATCCGGGTGGTCCATCAGCGCCACAAACAGCGTGTTGAGCCCCAGCAGCAGCGAAAACCGCCAGTTCTTCAGCTCCTTGATGAAACCGCCGATGTCCCTCGGGTTGGTGATCAGCACGTTGTGATTGCCGGTGACCATCATGCACATGCAGTTCGCCGTGAAAGCATAGATGTGGTACAGCGGCAGCGGCGCGATCATGACTTCCTGGCCTTCGCGCAACAGTGGCTGGCCGTCGTCGCCGATCTGCCCCAGGCAGGCACGGGCCTGCTGCATGTTGGCCACGAGGTTGCCGTGGGTCAGCATCGCGCCTTTCGCCAAACCGGTGGTGCCACCGGTGTATTGCAGCACAGCGATGTCGTCGAGGCTGACGTTCAACGGCTTGATGCCCTGGCCGCGGCCCAGTCGCAACGCGGACTTGAAGGAGATGGCCTGGGGCAGCGAATAGGCCGGGACCATTTTCTTGACCTTGTTCACCACCGTATTCACCAACCAGCCCTTCGCAGTGGGCATCAGGTCGCCCATCTTCGCTTCGATCAGGTATTGCAGGTCGGTGTCCGGCAGCACTTCCTGGACCTTCTGCCCGAACAGGTTCATGTACACCAGCGCCCGGGCACCGGAGTCCTTGAATTGATGGCGCATTTCCCGCGGGGTGTACAGCGGGTTGGTATTGACCACGATGAGTCCGGCGCGCAGGGCACCGAAGACAGCGATCGGGTATTGCAGGACATTGGGCATCTGCACCGCGATGCGATCGCCCGGCGCCAGGTCGGTATGGGCTTGCAGGTAACCGGCGAAGGCCGCGCTGTAGCGCTCCAGCTCGGCGTAGGTAAGGGTTACCCCCATGTTGCTGAACGCCGGACGATCGGCAAATTTCTTGCAGGAACGCTCGAACACCTCGACAACCGACTTGTAGGCACCTTGCTCGATATCCGAGGGTACGCCGGCCGGGCGTTTGTCATTCCAGAAATCAGGCTGCATTGTTTTTGTCCTCTTTACCTGAACCTATCCGGGCCGCCTCTGTATCGCGCGTGGAGACGGAGCTCTTGGGACACTAGCAGCTATGGCCATTCAGGCAAACATGGCAACTTGCGTCATAGATTGTGTGAATCTTCCTGAATTGCCTTGGGCTGATCAGACGAGACGCAACGGATGCGCTATACAATGCAGCGACGCAGCGTCTGACTTTGTGCAAAGGAAACGCCATGATCCACCAAACGTTCTGGCTGACCGCGACTGACCACAGCCGCCTGTTCGTCAATCAGTGGCTACCTGAAACCGCCCCGCTGGCGGTGATCATGCTGGCCCACGGCATGGCCGAACACAGCGGCCGCTATGGGCGCCTGGCCCAGGCGTTGTGCGATGAAGGCTATGGTGTCTACGCACCCGATCTGCGCGGGCACGGCAAGACCGGCGAAGCAGCAGTCCTTGGCCACTTTGCGGACGCGGATGGCTGGGCCAAGGTGGTCGGCGACCTGGCGAGCCTGAACCACCACATCGGCCAGCAACATCCAGAAACACCAATCCTGCTGCTGGGCCACAGCATGGGCAGCTATATCGCCCAAGGTTACCTGTTGCACCACAGCGCCAGCCTGCATGGCGCCCTCATCAGCGGTTCGAATTTCCAACCCGTCGCGCTTTATCGCGCGGCGCGACTGATCGCCCGTTTCGAACGCAGGCGACAGGGCGCCACCGGGCGCAGCGCCCTGATCGAATGGCTGTCGTTTGGCAGTTTCAACAAGAAATTCAAACCAACGCGCACGCCCTTCGATTGGCTCAGCCGCGACCCGGCCGAAGTGGATAAGTACGTCCACGACCCGCTATGCGGCTTTCGTTGCACCAACCAGCTCTGGGTCGACCTGCTCGGCGGGTTGCAGCAGATCAGCAAAGCGTCCAATCTCGCGCAGATCGATCCGGGCCTGCCGCTGCTGGTGATTGGCGGCGAATGTGATCCGGTGAGCGAAGGCAAGCGTCTGAAGGATCTGGCCGATGCCTTGAGCGGCGCCGGCAATCAGCATCTGCAATTGAAGATCTACCCGCAGGCCCGGCACGAATTGTTCAATGAAACCAACCGCGATGAAGTGACTGCCGATGTGCTTGCCTGGATCGCCCAGGCCCTGAGTCGCAAGCGGCCGCCTCGCAGCGAATAGAACAACAGCGTTTTTCCTTTTTACCGTCACAGGAACCAGACATGACCCAGGTCACCAACATCCCTTACGAAGCCCTCGAAGTCGGCCAGACCGCCAGCTACAGCAAGACCGTCGAAGAGCGCGACATCCAGTTGTTCGCCGCCATGTCGGGCGATCACAACCCGGTGCACCTGGACGCCGAATTCGCCGCCGCCAGCATGTTCAAGGAACGCATCGCACACGGCATGTTCAGCGGTGCGCTGATCAGCGCGGCGGTGGCGTGTGAGTTGCCTGGGCCCGGCACCATCTACATCGGCCAGCAGATGAGTTTCCAGAAACCCGTGAAGATCGGCGACACCCTGACCGTCCGCCTGGAGATCCTGGAAAAGCTGCCGAAGTTCCGCGTGCGCATCGCCACCCGCGTGTTCAACCAGCGCGATGAACTGGTGGTGGACGGCGAAGCCGAGATCCTGGCTCCGCGCAAGCAGCAGACTGTGACGTTGCCGGAATTGCCGGCGATTACCGTCGGTTGATTTTAATCGGAGTGATGAAGCGACACTTTTCT
>NZ_JAOSHO010000234.1 GCF_025917275.1 Pseudomonas agronomica
CGCAGGCTTCGCCAGCTCCTACGGGGTCAGCGGATGAAGTGGATCTTGCCGCTGTCGTCGTTGCCCATGTAGATGCCATAGACCCCGGCCTGGCGCTCCTCGATATAACGTTCGAGGATCTGCCGGATGGCCGGGTAATAGATGCTGTCCCACGGAATGTCTTCCGGGGCGAAGAACTGGCAGGCGAGGGTTTCCGGGCCGAATTGGCCGGTGATCTCCAGCGCGATGGCGCGGAAGATGATGTACACCTCGCTGATCTTCGGCACGCTGAAAATCGAATAGGGCGAGACGATTTCGGCGCGCACGCCGGTTTCTTCCCAGACTTCGCGCAGCGCCGCCTGCTCGGTGGTCTCGTTGCCTTCCATAAAGCCGGCCGGCAACGTCCAGGTGCCGGGGCGCGGCGGGATGGCGCGTTGGCACAACAGGTATTTACCGTCCTGCTCGATGATGCAACCGGCAATGATCTTCGGGTTGACGTAATGGATGTAGCCGCAGCCGCCGCACATCAGCCGCTCATGGGTATCGCCCGCTGGCAGGCGCTGACTCAAGTCATTGCCGCCGCACTTTGGACAAAAGCTCGGGCTGAACATGATCAGCGTCCTATGCGAGGTTCTTTCAGCGCGATGGGCGCGGTGATTTCCGGGATGTCGCCGGTTTCTTCCTGCTTGCGCTTGAGGTATTCCAGCGCGACGTTGGCGGCGGCGCGCACGTGGTCGACGCAGGCCTGGTGGGCCGCCAGTGGATCGCCGCTCTTGATCGCCTCGACCATGCGTTCCATTTCCTGGTTACTGCTGCCGCGACGGTTTTCCTGGGACACCGACGTGGCCCGCAGGTAGCTGATGCGCGCCTGCAACTGGCGAAGCTGGGTGGCGGCAACATGGTTGCCGGAGCCTTCGAGCAGTACGTCGTAGAAACCTTGGACCGAGTCCAGCACTTGCTGTAGTTCGCCGTCCTTGAGGGCCTTGCGGTTTTCTTCCAAGGCCTTTTCCAGCGCCTTGATGTCCTTGGCCTTGGCCCGCAGGGTGAACAGCTGGACGATCAGGCCTTCGAGCACGCAACGCAGCTCATAGATGTCACCGGCATCGGCCAGGGTGATGATCGCCACGCGAGGGCCCTTGGCATCGGCAAATTCGACCAGCCCTTCGGACTCGAGGTGGCGCAGGGCTTCGCGCACCGACGTGCGGCTCACACCCAGGCGATCGCACAGGTCGCGCTCGACCAGGCGATCACCCGGCAGCAACTGGAAATTCATGATGGCGCTTCGCAATTTATCCAGCACGATCTCGCGCAGGGTGACGGGGTTGCGATTGACCTTGAAGCTGTCGTCGAGTGGCAGGCGTTTCATGGGGTCCGCTCTGTAATGTGGCTGTCCATGCAAAACGGGCAAACATCCATGCTCGTTCAGTTCAGACAGCCGAGGATTGACTGGAGGCCTCGGCGTCGGCTTCGGCGAAGGCTTCGCGGGCAAGCCGGAAACTGTCTACGGCAGCGGGAACGCCACAATAAATGCCGACCTGAAGCAGAATTTCGCGTATTTGCTCACGACTCAGGCCGTTACGCAAGGCGCCGCGCACATGCAGCTTGAGTTCGTGCGGGCGATTGAGCGCCGAGATCATCGCCAGGTTGATCATGCTGCGCTCCTTGAGGGACAAACCCTCGCGACCCCAGACATGGCCCCAGCAATATTCGGTGACCATTTCCTGCAGCGGCCGGGTGAAATCGTCGGCGTTCTCGAGGGAACGGTTGACGTAGGCCTCGCCCAATACCTGGGTGCGAATCTTCAGCCCTTGTTGGTATTTTTCGTTGCTCATCGCGGCGTGCTCCCAAAATCGTCGAGGCCACCCATCAGGGTGTACTTGAGCTCAAGGTAATCGTCGATGCCGTACTTGGAACCTTCGCGGCCCAGGCCGGAGGACTTGATGCCACCGAACGGCGCGACCTCGGTGGAAATCAACCCCTCGTTGATGCCGACCATGCCATATTCCAGGGCTTCGCTCATGCGCCAGGCGCGGCCCAGGTCGCGGGTATAGCAGTAGGCGGCGAGGCCGAATTCGGTGTCGTTGGCCATCTGCACCGCCTCGGCCTCGGTGTCGAAGCGAAAGACCGCCGCCAGCGGACCGAAGGTTTCTTCCCGGGCGACTTTCATTTGCACGGTGACGCCGGCCAGGACGGTGGGCTGATAGAAGCCATGGCCCAGGGCATGTCGTTCGCCGCCGCAGAGCAATCGGGCGCCATGGGCGAGGGCGTCCTGCACATGGTCCTCGACTTTTGCCACGGCGCGTTCGTTGATCAGCGGGCCCTGGTTGACGCCTTGCTCAAAGCCGCTGCCCACATTCAACTGAGCCACGCGCTCGGCCAGGCGCGCAACAAACGCATCGTGAATACCGGCCTGGACCAGGAAGCGATTGACGCAGACGCAGGTTTGCCCGGCATTGCGGAACTTGGCGATCAGCGCGCCTTCCACGGCTCGCTCCAGGTCGGCGTCGTCGAACACAATGAACGGCGCGTTGCCGCCCAGTTCCAACGAGACTTTTTTCAGCGTTGGCGCGCACTGCGCCATCAGCAATTTGCCAATGGCGGTAGAGCCGGTGAAGGACAATTTGCGCACCAGCGGGTTGGCGGTCAGCTCGCCACCGATGGCAATCGCATCGCCGGTGATGACGTTGAAGATGCCGGCTGGAATGCCGGCCTGTTCCGCCAGAACAGCCATGGCCAACGCCGAGAATGGTGTCTCCGGCGCGGGCTTGACGATGCACGGGCAACCGGCGGCCAACGCCGGGCCGGCCTTGCGGGTGATCATCGCCGCCGGGAAATTCCACGGGGTGATGGCCGCCACCACGCCGATCGGCTCCTTGCTCACCACAATGCGTGCGTCGCTTTTGTGGCTGGGGATGGTGTCGCCGTAGAGGCGCTTGGCTTCTTCGGCGAACCACTCGATGAAACTCGCCGCATAGAGGATTTCGCCCTTGGCTTCCGCCAGCGGCTTGCCTTGCTCGAGGGTGAGGATTTCGGCCAGTGCGTCGGCGTTTTCGATCATCAAGCCGTGCCAGCGCTTGAGGGTCTGGCTGCGCTCTTTGGCGGTCAGTGCGCGCCAGGCTGGCCAGGCTTTGTTGGCGGCTTCGATGGATTGGCGGGCGTGTGCGGCGCCGAGGTTCGGCACCTGGCCGATTTTTTCGCCACTGGCCGGGTTGTAGATGTCTTGATGGGCGCCGTCGGGCGCCTCCAGCCATTGGCCGTCGATATAGGCTTGCTGGCGGAACAGTTGCGAGGCTGCTGGGCTCATGCCGGATCCTGGGGAAAGAAAAAAGTTTGGCTGCGCTACTTCACCGGTGGGAGCGAGCCTGCTCGCGAATGCGGTCTGACATTCAACATTGATGTCGACTGATACGAAGCTTTCGCGAGCAGGCTCGCTCCCACAGGAGGGCGGGTGGAGCCGTCAAGCCAGTGTGGGCAGCGGCCCGAGCTTGCCCTTGTGATAGATCATCGGCGTGATCGGTTGCTCGGGCAGGATCAGGTTCTTCACTGCGCCGACGATGATCGCGTGATCACCGCCATCGTATTCGCGCCACAGTTCGCATTCGATGATCGCCGTGGCTTTGCCCAGCAACGGGTTGCCCAGGTCGCTCAGGTGCCAATCGATCCCCTTGGCCTTGTCCTTGCCTTTCCCGGCGAAGGCATAGGCTTCGGCGGTCTGGTCGGCGGACAGCAAATGGATCGCGAATTGCTTGCTGTCGCGCAACACCGGGTAGGTGTCGGAGGCGTAGTTGGGGCAGAACAGCACCAGCGCCGGGTCGATGGACAACGCGCTGAAGGCGCTGGCAGTGATGCCAACGATATTGCCGTCCGGGTCCAGCGTCGTCACCACCGTGACGCCGGACGGGAAGGAGCTCATGACTTCTTTGTAGATGCCGGGTTCGATCATTTCTCAGGACTCCTAGCGCATCACGAACGGGTCAGGCATAGGGGCCTGGGAAAGGTTGATCCACACCGTTTTCAGCTCGGTATAGGCCAGCACCGAATCGATGCCGCTTTCGCGTCCGTAGCCGCTGTTCTTGAACCCGCCGATGGGCGCCATGGCCGACACCGCGCGGTAAGTGTTGACCCAGATGATTCCGGACCGCACGTCCCGGGCGAGGCGATGGGCGCGACCCAGGTCGCGGGTCCAGATGCCGGCGGCGAGGCCGAACTGCGAGTCGTTGGCGATCGCCAGGGCTTCGGCTTCGTCCTTGAAACGAATCACCGAGGCCACCGGGCCGAAGACTTCTTCCTGCATGATCTTCATGGAGTTGCGGTCGCATTCGAACAGGGTCGGTTCGTAGAACCAGCCTTCGCCCAGATTTTCTGGACGCTTGCCACCCAGGCGCAAGCGCGCGCCTTCGGCGATGGCGTCGGCCACCAGGCCTTCGACCACGGCCAGTTGCTGCGCGGTGGCCATGGGGCCCATTTCGCTGGCGTCTTCCTGGGGGCTGCCGATGCGGATGCGCTGGGCGCGTTCCACCAGCCGCGAGACGAACTCGTCGTAGATTTCGTCCTGCACCAGCAGTCGCGAGCCGGAGACGCAGCTCTGGCCAGAGGCAGCGTAGATCCCGGCAATCGCACCGTTGATGGCGCTGTCGAGGTCGGCGTCGGCGAAGATGATGTTGGGGGATTTGCCGCCCAGCTCCAGCGACAGCTTGGCGAAGTTCTCGGCGCTGCTGCGTACTACGTGGCGGGCCGTGGCGGCGCCGCCGGTGAAGGCGATCTTGCGCACCAGCGGATGGCGGGTGAGGGCGGCGCCGGTGCTCGGGCCGTAGCCGGTGATCACGTTGACCACGCCCGGTGGAATCCCGGCTTCCAGGGCGAGTCGGGCCAGTTCCAGGATAGTCGCCGAGGCGTGCTCGGAAGGCTTGATCACGATGGTGTTGCCGGCCGCCAGCGCCGGGGCGAGCTTGATGGCGGTGAGGTACAGCGGACTGTTCCACGGAATGATCGCCGCGACCACGCCCATGGCTTCGTGCACGGTGTAGGCGAACAGGTCTGGCTTGTCGAGGGGCAGGGTGCCACCTTCGAGCTTGTCGGCCAGGCCTGCGGTGTAGTGGAAAAACTCCGGCAGGTAACCGACCTGGCCGCGAGTTTCACGGATCAGCTTGCCATTGTCGCGGCTTTCCAGCTGGGCCAGTTGTTCCTTGTTTTCGGCAATCAGGTCACCGAGGCGGCGCAGCAGTTTGCCGCGGGCGGTGGCTGTCAGCCCGCGCCAGGCCGGGCTGTCGAAAGCAGTCTGCGCGGCCTGTACAGCGCGATCGACATCGGCTTCGTCGGCATCGGGCAACTCGGCCCAGGGCTGGGCGAGCGCCGGGTTCAGGCTCTGGAAGGTCTTGCCGGACAGCGCATCGACCCATTCACCGCCGATGCACATCGAAAAGCGTGTGAGTGTCATGCAACGATCCCCTTTATTGGATGTTGTCGGGTGCTGGCCGTGTCGAGGAACTCCAGCAACAACTGGTTGACCAGGCGCGGCGACTCTACCGGCATCATATGCCGCTGCTCGGCAAGCACGGCAACTGTCGCGCCGGGAATTCGCTCGGCCAGTTGCCGGGCCATTTCCGGGGTGGAACCAGGGTCCAGTTCACCGGTGGCGATCAGGGTAGGCACCTGGATACTGCCCAGGTCGTCGGCGCGGTACATGTCCTGCGTCGCGAACAGCTCATAAGTGGTCAGGTAGCCCTGGGGATCATTCTGCGCCAGGGTCTGGCGCAGCGCGGCAATCTGCGCCGGGTTGGCGGCCTGGTATTCACGGCTGAACCAGCGCGACAGGGCGGCTTCGGCATTGGCATCCGGCCCGTGCTCGGCGGCTTGCGCCGTGCGGGCAATGACCCCGGCGCGCTGCTCGGCGCTGCGGTTGAACACACTGTTGAGCACCACCAGGCCTTGCAGGCGCTGCGGGTAATGCAAGGCGAACGCCCGGGCCACCAGGCCGCCCATCGAAAAACCGATGACCGTGGCCAGGGGCAATTGCAGATGATCCAGTAATTCCAGCAACTGGTCGGCGTAGCCGAGCAGGTCGGTGCCCGTGGCGGGACGCGGGCTGGCGCCATGGCCGAGCATGTCATAGGCGATGACGCGGTAGTTCGTGGCCAGGCCAACGACCTGGCCGCCCCACATTTCTTTGTTCAGGCCCACGCCGTGGATCAAGACCACGGGCTGGCCTTGGCCGGTTGCCAGGTAACTGGTGCCGGCCGGGGTGAGTTCAGCGGTGAGCCGAATCATGGAGCGCTCCTGCATGCCTTTTTTTATTGTGGTTGCTTCGGCTGGATCACTGCGCCTTTTCGGCCGCCAGTTCTTCCAGGTCGATGTAGCGGTTGCCGATGCGCGGATGCAGGCGACCACCGTCGGCGCAACCCAGCACCACGACGATTTCGTCGGCGCGCGGGGCGTCTTCGATCTGCATTTCCAGGGTGATGTAGTGCGAGCGCAGGCCTTCGTCGTCCTTGTGCATCATCGGGATCTGGATCGAGGTGCCGGGGCCGCCGCGCTTGTTGGTGAAGCTCAGGTAGCTCTTGGCCTTGACCGCTTCGCGGTAGTGGTTGCCGAAGCGCAGGGTATGGATCACGGCCGAGGCGTGTTCGATTTCACCGTCCGCGCCCACCACGGCGGCCTTGCCATAGGCTTCGATTTTTTCCGCGCCGCCAATGATGCCCACCAGGCGCTCGACCATCAGCGCACCGAGGTCGGAGCAGTTGGCGCGGATTTCCGGCTTCAGGTCTTCGACGAAACCACGGCCCAGCCAAGGGTTCTTCATGACCACCGCCAGCCCGACCATGGTCACCGGCTTATCGGTGGCCTTGCCGCCTTCGATGAAGGTTTCTTCGACGTAGCTGACGATCTTGCGAATTTCGAAACTCATGAGCTGCTCCGTGGGAGGTGAGAAGTGTCTATTCGTATGATGGTATACCATAATACTGTTCGTGCAAGCGTCCGCTTTGAATTTGTTCGAAGGGAGGCGACGGAAGGCTGGGGCCAGGGTGGATAGGGGAGCTTTTGTGGCGAGGGGATTTATCCCCTCGCCACAGGAAATTCGCAGCTACAGTGGGTGAGTATTAATTTCCCCTTTTCGGGGCGTTCGGCTTCGACTTTCCGTCTGGCTGCACCGATTCGACCCGTTTGCAGTGTCGGCGCCTGAAATTGGGATAAGCGTTTCAGCCTGCAAAACCTTTTTCGTCGCAAAATCGAAAAGAAATTTCGCTTTTTCACCGTTTCGCGCCGGTTTTTCCAGCATTGCCTCAATCCGCCGCACTTAGGCACAGCCCTTGCTACGGCTCCACGACAACCCAGCAGAAAGGAGTTTCGACACGCCAATATAAAAGGGGGGCGCACGTCATCCGGACGCAAAGGCCTGAATCAGAGACCCATGCTTGACGAGGTACTCGAAGAACCAGGGCTCATAAACAAGGCAAGGCTGCATTGGTGGAATGACGACGTAATAAGAAATGCCGTGTACGACACGGCTTGGAGTTGGCTATGCCCCACGCTTTTTTCAATGAAATGTACGACGCCAAGGGTGACTGCCGCCCGCATTACCAAGCTTTCTCGCGCTGGCTGGCGGACACGCCGCTGGAGCTGCTGGAACAACGCCGCCGCGAAGCCGACCTGCTGTTCCATCGGGCGGGCATCACCTTCACGCTTTATGGGGACGAGCAGGGCACCGAGCGCTTGATTCCGTTCGACATCATCCCCCGCAGCATCAAGGCCAGCGAGTGGCAAATCGTCGAACGGGGCTGCATCCAGCG
>NZ_JAOSHO010000235.1 GCF_025917275.1 Pseudomonas agronomica
GGCGCTGTTCAAGGGCCAGCATGAGGTCCGCGAAGCGATTGTGTTGCTGCATCAGGCGGCGGGCATGTTGTCCCAGGCCCACGGGGTGGTGCTGCCCAGCGAAGCCGGGCGCTTGTCTTATGCGCGTCGCCAGCCCCATGGCGTGGTCGGGGTGATTTCGCCCTTCAACTTTCCCCTGGTGCTGTCCATGCGTTCTGTCGCGCCGGCCCTGGCGGCGGGCAACGCGGTGGTGCTCAAGCCGGACCCGCAGACCCCGGTGAGTGGCGGTTTTCTCATTGCCCGGTTGTTCGAAGCCGCAGGCTTGCCCAAAGGCTTGCTGCAGGTGTTGCCCGGGGCGGCGGACGCCGGTGAGGCGCTGTGTCGCGATCCCAACGTGCGCATGATCGCGTTTACCGGTTCCACCGGTGCCGGTCGCAAGGTCGCTGAAGTGGCCGGGCGCAACCTGAAGAAAGTCGCGCTGGAGCTGGGCGGCAAGAACCCGCTGATCATTCTGGAAGACGCCGACCTCGACCTTGCGGCCCGTAACGCGGCCTGGGGCGCCTGGCTGCACCAAGGCCAGATTTGCATGGCCACCGGCTTGATCCTCGCCCATGAATCCATCGCCGGCGAGCTGACCCGCAAACTCGTGGAGAAGGCCCAGGCCTTGACCGTCGGCAACGCCGCCCAGGGCGAAGCGGCGCTGGGGCCGCTGATCAATCAGCGCCAGTTGCAACGGGTCCATGACATCGTCAGCGACAGCGTGCGCGCCGGGGCGCGGCTGGAAACCGGCGGCAATCACGATCGGCTGTTTTACCAGGCCACCGTGCTCAGCGGCGTGAAGCCCGGCATGCGGGCCTTCGACGAGGAGGTGTTCGGGCCTGTGGCGACGGTGGTCAGCTTCGCCACCGATGACGAAGCTATCGAATTGGCCAATCGCACCGAGTACGGCTTGGCGGCGGCGGTCATTTCACCGTCGGTGGGCCGGGCCATGGCGATCGGTGAGCGCTTGCAGTGCGGCCTGTTGCATATCAATGACCAGACCGTCGCCGATGAGTGCATCAACCCGTTCGGCGGGCGCGGCGCCTCGGGCAATGGCGGCAATGTGGGCGGTCCGGCGGACTGGGATGAGTACACCCAATGGCAGTGGGTGACGGTCAAGGACAAGGCGCCGATCTACCCGTTCTGACAGGCCGGTTGTATCGGGGCGGATGAGCTGAAGGCCCTGCGAGCAGACAACAATAACAAGAGGACTCAACATGAAACTCGACAACAAGATTGTGCTGGTAACCGGCGTCTCGTCGGGCATCGGCGCCGCCACGGCGAGCCTGCTGCGCACCCATGGCGCCCAGGTGATCGGCATTGACCTCAAGGCGCCGCACATGACCCTGGACGGTTTTGTGCAGGGCGATTTGAGCAGCGCCGAGCACATCGATCGGCTCCTGCCGCAGCTCCCCGCGCAGTTCGACAGCCTTTGCAACATTGCCGGGGTGCCGGGCACCGCCAACCCGCAGCTGCTGGCGCGGGTCAATTACCTCGGCTTGCGTCACTTGAGCCAAGCGTTGCTGCCGCGCATCAACGCGGGCGGCAGCATCGTCAACATCGCCTCGATCCTGGGTGCCGAATGGCCATTGCGCCTGGAACAGCACAAGGCGCTGGCACGCCTCGAAGGTTTCGCCGCCGGGCAAGCGTGGCTGGCCGAGCATCCGGTGCCGGACCAGACCTGTTACCAGTACTTCAAGGAAGCCTTGATTGTCTGGACCTATGTGCAGGCCCAGCCCTGGTTCCTCGAACATTCGGTGCGCATGAACAGCGTCGCGCCAGGGCCGGTCTTCACCCCCATTCTCGATGACTTCGTGAGCATGCTTGGCGAGGCCCGGACCCAGGCCGATGCCCATCGCATGAAACGTCCTGCCTACGCCGATGAGGTGGCGGCGGCGATCGCGTTCCTGTGTGCCGACGAGTCGCGCTGGATCAACGGCGTGAACTTGCCGGTCGATGGAGGATTGGCGTCCACGTACATCTGAAAGGCTCGCCCGAAAAACGCGGTGCGAGCCGCTATCCAAAAATAACAATAATGAGAAGCCTCCATGGATAACGTCAAAGATTGCTTTGGTTTCAAGCAGTGCGCCCTGTTCCTGGCGTTATGCAGCGCCGGTGTGATGGTCGAGACGGTCGAGGCCATGCAAATGGACCTGGGCGATTCCGACTGGAAACTGCGCTGGGACAACACCATCAAGTACAGCCAGGCCTGGCGCCTGCATGGGCAGGACAGTCGCTTGACCAACGCGCCCACCGCCAACGGCCTGTACCCGTCGATCCAGAGCCAGGGCGACAAGAATTTCAGCAGTGGGCTGGTCTCCAACCGCCTGGACCTGTTTTCCGAAATGGACCTCAGCCGGCAAAACTACGGGCTGCGCGTGAGCGGCGCGGCCTGGTACGACGACATCTACAACCAGGACACCGACAGCAGCGAACAACCGCATTTCCTTAGCAAAACCCGCGAGCTTCATGGGCGCGACGCGGAAATCCTCGACGCCTTCGTGTTCCTGCGCGGTGACCTCGGCGAAGACTCACAGGGCGTCGCACGCCTGGGCCGACACAGCCTGATCTACGGCGAAAGCCTGTTCTACGGCGGCAACGGCATCGCCAATGCCCAGGGGCCGACCGATGTGGTCAAGCTGCTCAGCGTGCCGGGCACGCAATTCAAGGAAATCCTGCGGCCGGTCAATCAGATCTCCGGGCAGTTGCAGATCAACCCGCAGCTGTCGGTGGGCGCCTACTATCAGTTCGAATGGGAACGTTCCAACCTGCCGGGCGCCGGCAGCTACCTGAGCGATGCCGATGCCATTGGCTACGGCAGCGGCCCCTTGCGCGAAGTGTTCGGCAACGACACGGTGAATGGCGGCGACTTGAAGCCGCGAAATTCGGGGCAGGGCGGTATGCAGATCCGCTTCAAACCGAGTGGCACTGAACTTGAGCTGGGTTTCTACGCGGCGCAGTACCACGATAAAGCGCCGATCGGCTTGTACGCCTACCTGGATGGTCCGGCTGCTGCGGCCAGTGGATTGCCGATCCTGGGTTCCTATCGCCAGGTCTATGCCGAAGACATCAAGACCGCTGGCATGAGCTTCTCCACGGCCTACGGCCCGTTCAACTTCGCCGGTGAAACCTCGGTGCGCTGGAACGCGCCGCTGGTGAGCAACCTGCAAGTGGTGGCGCCTGGCGTGGAAGCCGATGGTGGCGACAATGCGTTGTTTGCCCGGGGCAAGACCGCCCACGCCAACCTGTCGGCAATTTACCTGCTGTCGCCCACCGCGTTCTGGGACGGCGGCTCGGCCCTGGCCGAACTGGCGTGGAACCGCACCTTGAGCGTGACCGAAAACGCGGCCGCGCTGGATTCCAACACCACCCGCGATGCCACGGCGCTCCGCGTCCTGATGGAGCCGGCGTACTTCCAGATCATCGACGGGATCGACCTGACCGTACCGATCGGGATGGGGATTGTGCTCGATGGACGCTCATCGGCGGTCAACAAATCCGGCTTCGGCAATACCCATTCCGGCGACTGGAGCGTCGGGCTCAAGGCCACCTACCTGCAACGCTGGGACGTCGGCCTCAACTACGTGAATTTCTTTGGCGCACCGAAAGCCGGGCTGCGCGAGGACGGCAATTTCAGTTACGGACAGTCGTTGGCCGACCGCGACTTCGTCTCGCTCTACGTGAAAACCTCATTCTAATAAGGTGGATTCGCCATGCAGAACACAACATTCCTGAACACCTGCCTCCTGACCCTGGCGCTCGCCAGCACGGGCCTGGCGCAGGCGGCGGTGTCGCCTGATCAGGCCGCGCGCCTGAAAACCGACTTGACCCCCTTCGGCGCCGAGCGTGCCGCCAATGCCGATGGCAGCATTCCGGCCTGGCAGGGCGGCTACACCCAGGTTGCGCCCGGCTATAAACCGGGAGACAAACGACCGGACCCCTTCACCGGGGAAAAACCGCTGTACTCGATCAAGGCCTCGAACATCGAACAGTACGCCGGTGAATTGGCCGAAGGCACCAAGCTGCTGCTGAAGAAATACCCGGACTATCGCCTGGACGTGTACCCGACCCATCGCTCGGCCGCCGCGCCGCAATGGGTCTATGACAACACCGGCAAGAACGCCACCCGCGCCACGCTGGACGTGGACAGCGAAAAAGTCTCCAACGCCTACGGCGGCATTCCATTCCCGATCCCGGAAAACGGCGCGCAAGTGCTGTGGAACTACCGCTTGTCCTGGCAGGGCGGCGACACCATCAGCTCGCCGTTCGATACCTGGCTGATGACCGCTGGCGGCAAGAAAGTCCAGGCGACCCGGGCCCAGTACACGTACCAGTTTCCCTACTACGTCGAAGGCGGCAGCCCGGAAAACTATTCGGGCAAGTACCTGCTGGGCAAGCTGTTCACCGAGTTGCCGTCATCCAAGGCCGGCGAAGGCCTGATGACCCATTGGGACCTGGACCCGGCCAACCGCGCCGCCTGGCAGTACCTGGTCGGCCAACGCCGGGTTCGCCGGGCGCCCAACATTGCCTATGACACGCCGGACTTCGTGACCTCTGGCGTCGGCCTGTTCGACGAAGCGTTCATGCTGTTCGGGCCGACCGATCGCTACGACCTCAAGCTGGTGGGCAAGAAAGAGCTGATCGTTCCTTACAACAATAACCGCGCCGCGCTGGCCAAGAGCGACGACCTGGTCAGGGTGAATTTCCTCAACCCGGATCTGGTGCGCTGGGAGAAACACCGGGTCTGGGTGGTCGAGGCCACGCTCAAATCCGGCAAGCGCCATGTCGTACCGCGCCGCACGTACTACGTCGACGAGGACTCCTGGCAGATCCTGATGGCCGACGGTTATGACGCCCAAGGCAAACTCGGTCGGCAGATGTATTCGTTGACGCTGCTGGCGCCAGACCTGCCGGCCCTGACCGCACAAGTCATGTGGGGCAGCTACAACCTCGACACCGGGGCCTACTTCCTCAACTCATCGAGCAACGACCTGGCGGTTCAGTATCAGAAAGTCGCCAAGCCTTCTGCGTCGTATTTCACGCCGGATGCGATGGCCAACGAAAACATGCGCTGAACCTGTGGCGGCCGTGTCGCGGGAAATGCGCCGCGGCCGCTTGTGATTTTCCAGGCGAGAGAAAGACATGAGCGTTGAAAGAATCTTTGCACGGCGCGGTCCGCTACGGAGCGTTTGCGCCTTGGCGTTGTGCCTGTTGGCGAGCGGGCCCTGGGTCGCACAGGCCACGACATTGGCCGTGCTGCAGCAACCGGCGATACCGACGGCCAAGGCCCAGCGCGCGGTATTGCTCGGGCTGGCCCGGGCCGGCGAGCGCCTGGTGGCGGTCGGCGAGCGTGGGATCGTGCTGCTTTCGGATGACGCTGGCGTCAGTTGGCGCCAGGCCCAGGTGCCGGTCAGCGTCAGCCTGACGGCGGTGCAATTCGTCGATGCCGAGCAGGGCTGGGCGGTCGGTCACCTGGGGGTGGTGCTGCATACCCAGGACGGCGGTGAAACCTGGCAAAAACAACTCGACGGTGAGCGCGCCATCGCGCTGGCGGTGCACGTTGCCGAGCGCGACGCCAATCAACCGGGCGGCGCCGGCAACCTGGCCCAGGCCCGGCACATGCTTGATGACGGACCGGATAAGCCTTTTCTGGACCTGTACTTCAGCGACCGCCTGCACGGTTATGTCGTCGGCGCCTACAACCAGATCTACCGCACTGACGATGGCGGGCGAAGCTGGCAACCGTGGATGCAACATGTCGACAATCCCCAAGGGCTGAACCTGTATGGCATCCGCGCCTTGGGCAACGATCTGTTGCTCGTAGGAGAGCGCGGCTTGCTGTTGCGTTCGACCAATGCCGGACAGTCATTCCAGGCGCTGAATTCCCCTTACGAGGGCAGCTTTTTCGGCCTGCTCGCGACGCGCGATGGGGCCTTGATTGCTTACGGCCTGCGGGGAAATGCCTGGCGCTCCGATGACCGTGGCAACAGCTGGCGACATCTGGAGACCGGCCTCGAATCGACTCTGGCGACTGCCGTGGAACTGCGCGACGGCAGCCTGTTGTTGGCCAGCCAGAGTGGCGAGCTTCTCTTCAGTCATGACCAGGGCCGCAGTTTTGACAAACGCCAGGTTCGTAGCGGTGGCACTGTCGCTGCCGTGCAACAGGCGGTCGACGGCAGCCTGGCCAGCGTCGGCTTGAGCGGCGTGGCCGCTGACCAGGACCCGCGGGCCTCCGGCAAACCTTGAAACTTCACGGTGTAGCGCTATCGAGCCACGGCTCGCGCAACAGGAGTCAACCTTGAAAGACGACAAAACCCAAACCGTGATCAGCCGCCAGGAAGACTTCGACCGGGCGTCGGGCAACTTCGCCGAGCGGGCGATCTTCAACCATCGACCGCTGGTGGTCCTCCTGTGCCTGTTGGTGACGCTGGTGCTCGGTTGGCAGGCCACGCGCATCGGTATCAACGCCAGTTATGAGAAGACCATTCCCACCGAGCATCCCTACGTTGCCAATTTCCTCGAGAATCGCAGTGAGCTGAGCGGCCTGGGCAACTCGCTGCGCATCGCCGTGGAAGTCAGGGAGGGGAGCATCTTCACCAAGGATTACCTCGACACGTTGGCCAAGCTCAACGACGAACTCTACCTGCTGCCGGGTGTGGATCGGCCCTACATGAAATCACTGTGGACGCCGACCACGCGCTGGACCGCCGTGACCGAAGAGGGCTTGGACGGCGGCACGGTGATCCCCGACGATTATGATGGTTCGATGACCAGCATCGAGCAGGTGCGAACCAATGTGGCCCGCTCCGGTGAAGTCGGTCAGTTGGTTGCCGGCAACTTCAAGTCGAGCGTGATCTTCGTGCCGCTGCTGGCAATCAATCCGCAAACCGGCAAGGCGCTGGACTATGGCGAGTTCTCACGGCAACTGGAGGCACTGCGAGACAAGTATCAGACCGCTGACCTGCGGATTCATATCACCGGGTTTACCAAGATCGTCGGCGACCTGATCGAAGGGATGACCCAAGTCCTGTTTTTCTTCGTGGTGGCGGTACTGGTGACGGTACTGGTGCTGTTCGGCTACACACGTTGCGCGCGCAGCACCCTGGTGGTGGTGATCTGTTCGCTGGCCGCAGTGCTTTGGCAACTGGGTCTGCTGGCCTTGCTCGGTTATGAGCTGGACCCTTATTCGGCACTGGTGCCGTTCCTGGTGTTCGCCATCGGCATGAGCCATGGCGCGCAGAAGATGAACGGCATCATGCAGGACATCGGCCGTGGCACCCACCGGGTGGTCGCCGCACGCTATACCTTCCGCCGATTGTTCGCCGCCGGCATTACCGCCTTGCTCTGCGATGCGGTGGGCTTTGCGGTGCTGCTGCTGATCAACATCCGGGTGATCCAGGACCTGGCGATCACTGCCAGCCTCGGCGTAGCGGTGCTGATCTTCACCAACCTGATCCTGCTACCGATCCTGCTCAGCTACATCGGCGTCAGCCCGGCGGCGGCCCAACGCAGCCTGAGCGCGGAAACCACCGAACAGCAGGCGCAGATCAAGCATCCGCTGTGGCGTGCGCTCGATCTGTTCACCCAACGGCGCTGGGCCATTGGCGCCATGTTGGTTGGTTTGCTGCTGGCTGCGTTTGGTTTTGCCGTGAGCCTGCACCTGAAGATTGGCGACCTGGACCCCGGCGCGCCGGAGCTGCGCGCCGACTCA
>NZ_JAOSHO010000236.1 GCF_025917275.1 Pseudomonas agronomica
AACAGGCCGTGCTCGCCCGTACCGGGCAGCGCTTCATCGATGGGCAGACCAGCGATGAGGGCATGTTCAAGTACCTGATGAACAATGCCATCGCCAGCAAGGAGCAACTGAACCTGGCCGTTGGCGTGACCCTGACGTCGCAGCAAGTCGCCGCGCTGACCCATGACATCGTCTGGATGGAAGATCAGGTCGTCAACGGCGAGCACGTATTGGTGCCGGTGCTCTACATGGCCCAGGCCAACAACCGGCTGGCGGCCGATGGCGCGCTGATCCAAGGCAAGAACCTCACGCTGATCGCAGGCACCGACCTGAGGAACGCCGGGACGCTGCGTGCCAGCGAAAACCTTTCGGCGGCGGCCGGGAACAATCTGGTCAATACCCGCCTGGCGGAGGCGGGCGAGCGGCTCAAGCTGGTCGCGGGCAAAGACCTGGTCAACATGCAAGGCGGCATCCTCAAGGGCAAGGACGTCGAGTTGTCGAGCCTGACCGGCGATATCCGCAATGAGCGGACCGTCAGCGTCATCGAGAACAGCGGCAAGGGCTTCAGCTCGAAAACCTCCGTGGTCGACAACGCGGCACGCATCGAGGCCGGCAACAACCTTACCGTGCGCGCGGGGCGCGACTTGCTGAACGTGGGGGGCGCGATCACGGCGGGCAACGATGCCGACTTGAGCGCCGGCCGAGACGTCGTCATCTCCGCCGCTCGCGAAGAAAACGGCTCGATGCGCCAGGACAAGCGCCACTTCTGGGAACAGAGCCAGACGGTCCAGCATGCCAGCGAAGTCAAGACGGGCGGCGACCTCAACGTCACCGCCGGCAACAACCTGACCGTCGTCGCCAGCCATCTCCAAGCCAAAGGCGACATCAACCTGAGCGGCAACGATGTCGCCCTGATCGCGGCGGCGAACGAGGACTCCAGCGAATACCGCTACAAGCGCAGCGGCAAGAAGATCAACAAGGAAGAAGACCACGTCCAGCAACAGGCGACCACGCTTGAGGCTGGTGGTGATGTAAGGGTTTCGGCGCGTAATGACCTGTTGATGGTCGCGAGCAAGATCGCGGCGGGTAATGAGGCTTATCTGGTCGCGGGTAACCAGTTGAGTCTGCTGGCGGAGCAGAATCGGGATTATTCGCTGTATGACATGAAGAAGAAGGGCGGTTGGGGCAGCTTGAAGATGCGGCGTGATGAGGTGACACAAATCACCCATGTCGGCAGCCAGATTCGCTCCGGAGGTGACCTGATACTCAAGAGTGGCGATGACCAGCGCTACCAAGTGGCCCAACTTCAAAGCGGAAAGGATCTGATACTGGAAAGCGGCGGCGCCATCGTCTTTGAGGGCGTGAAAGACCTGCACGACGAAAGTCATACCAAGACCAATAACAACGCGTTCTGGAACTCCGCCAAGGGCAAGGGCAACACCGACGAAACCTTGCGCCAGACTCAGATGACGGCAGCGGGCAACATCACCATCAAGGCGGTCGAAGGCCTGAAGATCGATATCAAGCATGTCGATCAACAAACGGTCAGCCAGACCATCGATGCGATGGTCAAAGCCGATCCGCAGCTGGCTTGGATCAAAGAAGCCGAGCGACGCGGTGATGTCGATTGGCGGCAGGTGAAGGAAATACATGAATCCTTCAAATACAACACGTCGGGCTTGGGGCCGGCTTCGCAGTTGATTATCGCCATCGCCCTGGCCGCCGTAATGGGGCCGATGATGGCCACCATGAATACCATGGTTCAGGCCGGAGCAATCAGCGTCGCGACCAAGGCGACGGTCAGCACCATCGACAACCGAGGAAACCTCGGCGCGATTGCCAAGGACGTTACTTCCAGGGACAGCTTGAAAGGGTATGCCGTCTCTATAGCTACTGCTGGGGTTACGCAAGGGCTTGGTTATGACGCAAGTACAGTTGGCTTCAATGCCGAGAGCGTAAAGACAGTCGCTATGAAAGTGGCAGCGGATGCCACGATTAAAACAGCTGTGTATGGAGGCAGTTTCCAGGACAACTTAGCAACTTCTTTGGCTGGAACGGCGGCGAGCATTGGTGGAGCGTACGGCGCCGGAAAAATCGGCGACTTAGGCTTGGCCGGAGGCAGCTTGGAAGCAATCGTGCTCCATTCGGCCCTGGGCGGATTGATGGCCGAGGTCATGGGAGGAGACTTCCGTACAGGTGCAATAGCGGGCGGGGCAAACGAGGTCCTGATCGGCTTGCTGGGGGATACGCTCCTGCCCTCGCATCTGGAGCCCGGTACGCCTGAATACACTCGGGCCCAAGAAAATCTGGTCGCACTTTCGAAAGTTGTCGGGGTACTGGGTGCCGCGGCCTCTAATGGGGATCTCGACGTTGCTGCACAAGTGGCGGGTAATGCGACACAGTACAATTTTTTAAGCCATCGAGATGTCCAAGAACTTACCGATAAAGCCAAAAACTGCGAGTCGGAAGGTACCTGCGATGATTTACAGGCTGAGGCGAGTCGTCGAGACGCGGCCAACCACCAACGGTTGATGGATTGTCAACGGGCGGGGAACTGTCCCGAAGTTCGAGCCGAAATAGACGCTGGCTCTAAAGCTGTAGACTCATTGGTTGCTATCCTACCCGAAGGGAAATCCGCTGACATACTGGGACGTTTTACTGGAATAGGTGGTGGCAATACTCGTGATTGGACGACAGCGGGCCAGCTTCATATTGAACAAGTTGCTCAAATGTTCGTGGGCGGGAACGCCGAATGGGCACCATCTTTTGGGCAGTGGCTGGACCAGTCGGGGTTCAATCCTTTTTCCTTCAACGCCCCTGGTTTGTCAGCAACGGTAGTTCCCGGAGGTGCTAAGTCAATAGAGCCAGGGTACGTTGATGTTTTTCCAGGAAATCCTGGTCGGATTTATAACGACATACCTGCGACTTCCGCAATTGCCCGTGAGGGACTGCGCAACACTTTAGCCGAGCTATCAGGTGTGCCCGTAAATATGGTAGAAAAACCTTCGAGTGTTTGGGGGGCATCGATAGATGATATGAAAAGATTCTTTACGTTGGAAGGTGCTACCCTGAGCCCTTCAGTAAAAGCGAAGACTTCTGGTAACGCTCAAGCGTATAACGTAGAGGGAAGCGCGACCGGTATTGTGAAAATTCAATATAGTCCTTCAACGGTTGGGAAAGCTACAAAGTCTGGTCATGTGGGCGAATATTATAAGCTTAGTTATAAGGATGGGAGCAAAGTTAAAGTTATTGATCCTGTTGAGTATAAGCCTTCATTTAAGCAGACTGGTGAGCCGCAGTATGATAAAAATACGGAATATTTGAATCCCCAAGGGGTTAAGGTTATATTTGACTCTTCAAGAAATTTATGGGTCCCAAAATGAGCGAAGTCATAGGTTTTGAGATTTCTTGGGATGCACCGGTAGAGCCTTCTAAGTCTCTGGCCGGAGTTCCGCTGGCTGCGTCAGTCGGTGAGTTAGAAAAAATATTTGATTTTTATTTGGTTGATACGGATAAAGCCCTTTATCAATTTAAAGGCTCGCCCGTCCTTTCTATGGCTAAGGACATCGATGCGAATGGTGATGGGGGGTACGGGTTCTCCGTTTTTGACCGACAGTTGACTAATTGGAATTTATTTTTTGATTCTCCAGAACATGGAGGAGCGGACCCGCGAGCGCTCTATATTATAGTTCGCTCTTGGAAGGTTTTCGCAGTTAAGGCTTGGATGTTTGAAAAATATCTGGAGGGTGGCGGGCCCGTACATTCATATAGGGGAAAGTTGAGCTGTGGCATAGGTCTTGGTGACGCGCTAATTGATCTTTTATCTCATGCTCAGCTGGAGTTTGACGAGGAAGAGGGCTGGTACGTTGCTGAAGGTTCTTATGATGGGTTAGAGGTAACAGGTTATGGTGTTAGTTTGGATGACGAATCTGACCAAGCTATCATGGCGTTGGCTGTGCTAATTAGTGAGTAGGTGGTAAAGAGGGGGTGAATGGGAGAAAGGGGAAGGGGTTATAGAAAAATGGAGAAGAAGTCTATTGCTTTAATGTTAGATAAAAATCGCACCATATTTCTGTTCCGCTATTCTTCTTTTTCCTGTTGTTGAAGTTAAAGTGATAAGTTTTTTAAGTGAGCGCTAAGTTGGTTGGGTTAATGGCCACATGAAAGATATGTCCTTGGTATTAGAGGTTTTTGAAGTTGAAGAGTCTGCTAGGTTTTTGTCCGCGTTGTCGATAGGCTTGTTAGTGTCTGTTCAGCGCGGCGCAATAACGTTGGAAGAGGCTGAGCGGCTTCTTTTTTCGCCAAGAAGCTCAAGGGTCTTGAACGAAAAAGGAATTCCATCCGAGATTGGTGAGTTGATAATGGACTGTTGTGAGCTGGGGGATGTGCTTGATTTGGTACCATCCAAATTCGATAACAATGTGCAAATTCTTTTGGATAAGTTTGTGGATTTTTTGAAGGCTTCCAAATCTCGTAATACTGACTTAAATTTTTTGGAGCTTAAATAGCTTGGAGGGGGTGAGCAGTAAAGGGGACAGATTTATTTAAAGGAAAGGTGAAAGCCATCGCTCTATTGGTTAAATAAATCTGTCCCCTTTTCTAGCACCATCGACAACAAGGGCAATCTGGGACGTGCGCTGAAAGAGACAGTCAGCGCCGACAGCCTGAAGAGCGCAGCGATTGCCGGTTTCACTGCGGGTGCCTTGGAGTATGCGGACCAGAACTGGTTTACCGGTGCCGACGGCGCCGGGTCAACCGCACAAAGCGTCGAGCCGTCCGCAGGTTCGGCGGGTTCGGCGGGTTCAGCTGGTACGGCATCGAGCGCCAGCAACTCCTCCAAGGACATTTTCCGTTGGAGTAACGCGACTGACACGGCAATCCGCACAACCGGGCGAGCGGTCATTTCCAGTGGCATCTCCACCGCGATTGGCGGCGGCAGCTTCGGCGATAACTTCAATGCTGCCCTGCTGGGAGAGGCCGGCAATGTGGCGATGGCGACTGGTTTCAACTGGGTGGGTGACACCATCAAGTTCCCGGATGGCGGCCCTCAGAAAATTGTCGCCCACGCGATCATGGGCGGGCTGCTGGCTGAACTGACGGGAAGTGATTTCAAGACCGGCGCGGTCGCTGCCGGTTTGAACGAAGCACTGATCCCTGGCATGGCCAAGGTGGCGGGTGAAAACAAAGATCTGCAATTGATGCTGTCACAGCTGACGGGGCTATTGGCTGCGGCCGCAGTGGATGGCGACCTGAATACAGGCTCGAAGATCGCCGAGAAAGCGACCGCCTTTAACTACCTGTTCCATGCCGAGCTGCTCGAAAGGGAACAGAGGCTCAACACCTGTGCCTCCCCAGCGGACTGCCAAGCTGTCAGGGAGTACTACAACAACCTCGATACGACTCGGAACAAAGAGTTCGGCCAGTACTGCCGTAATAACCCGGCGGCTTGTTTGCAAGTGACCAAGCAGTTGGCGGATGAGATCCCGGCCAATGAGAAATTGCTGCATGACGGCAGAGGTGCCGGACTCGATCGCTCGATAGCACTTTGGGAAATTACTCGTGGTAATGAGCGGGCTATCAATACGGGTATCATCGAGAAGAATCGTACCGATCACGGCGATGGTGCGGCGTTTTTGACGGAGCTTGCGGCGGATGCGTTGAATCCGGATAGGGATTTGTTCGCATCGACTGCTGGGGGGAAGGGTGGTACAACCGGGGTTAAGGTTGGGGTTGTTGGGGATGGTCCCAAAGGGATTGATAACTCAGTTCTAGGAAAGCCAAGGGTTGGGAGCGCTAATAAGCTTCCTGATGGACAGCACGGCTTCAATGATATTATCGATAATTACGCTGGTGATGCTGCAAAGTTCGAAATACCAACCAAGGGTGCTGGCGGAGTTGTGCTAAGAGTTTCCGAGCTAAGGCAAATTGAAGGCAGTAACAATGGAGTTAGTGGCGTGTTTGAATGGATTGTTGATGAGGGAAATGTGACCCATCGGCGTTTTATTCCCGGCGGTCAGGTGACTGGGCGACCTAACCAGACTCCCAGAAGGTAGGAACAATTTATGTCACCATTCAACATGCTGTCAAAGTTAGGGTTGGTGTGCTGGCCGACCCTCCATTTAGGGCTCAAGAAGGGATGGGTGAAAAGAAATGATGTTTTTAAATATGCTATCGATAAGCTTGAAGATGGTAAGGACAGTCAGGGTGTCGTTTTAATCGCGGGCGGCGATTACCTATCTGATGAAGAACTTCTCTCGTTGATCGAGGGGCAACTGCAAGGGGAGGACGTTGCTTTCGATATAGATAAATGGCGCCTAGCATTTTTGCTTTGTATTGAAGAATCCACTGAGAGCGATGAAAGTAAGTTGCGTAGGCTTCAAGAGATATATGCGGATTTTGATTATCCTGAAGATATGTCGCTGTGTAGTATATATTCCTCGGGCGATACTCCTCCGCTTGTGGAGATGGGTAAAGTTGTTCAAAAACTGAAGGGGCGTTTTTTGCTTTCAGAGGACGGAGGCGTATTTAATTAAAAGGCGGAAGGGGCGTTTATCGCTGAGCTGTTAAATGATTTTTTGCCCTTTTTTCTTCTGAGTCGAAATAAAGTGCCTAGGAGGGCCATTGATGCGACACGATGTTGTCTTGCGCTTTATCGCACCGGTTTTGTCATGCTTCACCTTGACCGGCTGCATTCACTACGAGCATAAAAGCGCAGAAGGAAAACCCTGGGACGAGGTTGCGACGATTCGGCAGTTCGACAAGAGTCTGTCGATATCCAAGATCGATGACGATACGTCGTTATATTGGCTAGCCCGCCAGACTGAATATCGACTCGGAGCAGGACGGCACAAGCTTTCCGTGAAGCACGCCATTGGAACTGAATACAGTTGGCCCGTGGAGATGACGGTCGATCTGGAGGGGGGGCGTACCTATGGTCTTTATGGCACGTCTTCGATGAAGTGGTGGTACTACGAGGTTCGGGATCTTGAGACAGGGCGTTCTGCGAAGGTGGTGGATCCGGCTGCTACCGCTGCGCCTAACTAGGCAACTCGGGGTTTCAGGAATATTGAGTTGGTTGCTTTGGGGCTGCTGCGCAGCCCAGCGGGGATGAATCCCCTCGCCACAAGGGACTGTCGGCGATGAATAGCGAGGGCTGCTTTGCAGCCCAGCGGGAGCCGGTTGATTGAGCAACAGGTGGGGTTACAGCGGGCACCACGGGTCTCCCCCGTTTGCGCTTTCCAGGATTTTTGGAAAGTTTCGCGCAAATCCCCAGCCTGAGGCCACGGCGGTCATGGTGGTTGCGCAGGCGGGGTTCTTTTGCGAGACGATCACGTTCATATAGAACTGGCTTCCGTAGATCGTTGGCGCCCACAGCACCATGTCGCTTCTTTCGGCGTTCCGGTCGACTTTCAATTGAATGGTGTTGACGAGTCTTGCGCCGGTGTTGAGCTCGGTCACTTGGGGGTGGAAGCAGTGGTTCAGGTAGCGTTGCACCCGTTCTTCCACCAGCGCCCGCTCTTGCGTCAGGCAATATTCGGGGCTGGTTGTGCCGGTGTTCAACAGCTCATCCTTGGTATATGGATGCAGCGAGCAGCCGCCCAGTAATAGAAAAACGACTCCTGTAAATCCCTTGTACAAATTCAAGCTCCTTTGAGATACGGCGGGTTGCCAAAGCGGATTGCCGCAAGGCGGCGGGCGGGACTATACGCAATTTTTTCA
>NZ_JAOSHO010000237.1 GCF_025917275.1 Pseudomonas agronomica
GGTTTTTACCAGTTGAACAGTTCGCGCGCGTTCGCCGTGCTGGCCTCGGCCAGTCGCTCAGGCGTCACCGCCATGATCGCCGCCAGCGCCTCACAAATCGCCGGCAAATGCGCCGGGCTGTTGCGTTGGCCGGGGAACATTGCCGGAGCCATGTCCGGTGAGTCGGTCTCCAGCACCACCGCGTCCAACGGCAATTTCGGCAGCACCCGATGCATGCGCAGGGCCTGGGGCCACGTGGCCGCGCCGCCGAGGCCGAGCTTGAAGCCGAGCTTGATGTACTCGCGGGCCTCTTCGAAGCTCCCGGCGAAAGCGTGGATGATGCCGGCACGCGTCGGGCAGATGCGTTTGAGTGTCGCGATCACGGCGGCGTGGCTGCGGCGGACATGGATCAGCGCTGGCAGCTCGAACTCCACGGCCAGTTCCAGCTGCGCTTCGAACAGCGCTTGCTGGCGGTCGCGATCCAGGGTGTCGACGTAATAGTCCAGGCCGATTTCACCCACTGCGCACAGCTGCCGATGCCCCGCCAGGCGGGTCAGCCATTCACGCAACCGCGCAAGATCCTTGTCGTGATGCTGATCGAGATACACCGGATGCAAGCCCAGCGCGGCATGCAGGTGCGGGTCGCTTTGCACCAGGTCCCAGACGCGTTGCCAGTTGTCCCTGTACACCCCGAGTACCACCATTTCCCGGACGCCCAGGGCGCGGCTTTCGGCCAGCAGCGCCGGCCGGTCCACGTCGAAATCCGGAAAGTCCAGGTGGGTGTGGGTGTCGATCAGTTCCATGCGGGGTTCCGAAACTTCAGCCTTGGTGAATGCGCTGTTTGAACGTACGCGCAATCGCCTGGACACCGGGCTGGTAGTCATCGTTTTCGATGGCGGCCAGCGCCATTTCCAGGGCTTTCTCGGCGATCAGTTGATGCTGTTGGGACATGGCATTGACCGGCAGCGGCAGGAAATCCAACAGTTGTGTGTCACCAAACGTGCCCAGGCGCAGCGGCCGTGCCTTGAGTGGAAAATCGTGAAGGGCATCGAACACCCCTTGCAGCAGCACGTAGGAGGTGGTGATCAACGCGTCGGGCAAATGGCCCAGGCGGGCGAGCATTTCGTCCATCATCTGGCGACCGCATTCACGGCTGAACGACTCGCCGTGCTCGATCAGCACCTGGCCTTCGAAACCTTCCAGCGCCTCGCGGAAACCGGCGGTCCGCTCCTGGCTTATGCTCAGTTCGGGGCGGGCGCTGATCAGCGCGATCTGTCGTGGGTTCGTCTCCAGCAGGCTGCGGGTCAGTTGCAGGCTGGCCTGGCGGTCATCGCTGATCACCGAGCAGAAATGCGCGGGTTCCATCACCCGGTCGATGGCGATGATCGGGATGCCCTTGGCCTGCAATTGGCGATAACTGTCGTCTTCGGCGGGCAGGCAACTGGCGACGATCAGCGCATCGCAGCGCCGGGCGCGGAACAGTTGCAACAGTTGCCGCTCGCTGTCGGGCGCATCATCGGAGCTGGCGATCAGCAGTTGGTAGCCTCGGGCGCGAGCACCTTGTTCCAACAGCTTGGCGATACGCGCGTAGCTGGGGTTTTCCAGGTCCGGCAAGATGAAGCCCAGGGTGCGGGTATGCCGGCTGCGTAATCCGGCAGCCTGGGGGTTGGGCGTGAAACCATGCTCCTCGACCACCGCCCGCACCCGTTCGACGGTCGCGTTGCTGATGCGTTGCTGTTCGGCCTTGCCGTTGATGACGTAGCTGGCGGTGGTCACGGACACACCGGCGAGCTGGGCGATATCACTGAGTTTCAACCCGGTTTTCCTTGTTTTTTCGAGTGTGCCCCGACAATGAAGGCTCATCCTACCCGATTCGGATCGATGGTCACCCTCCAGACGCTTTCGACAAGTTGCACTTCAAGGATGAAAGATTATCGAGTAACGTGCCAATCTTTCTAGATTAAACGTTTCAGCAGGCGTATTTTCAAGGCTCTCAGGTTTTTGGTCGGTGCTGCCGCGATACCGCCGGAAGCCGTTTTGCAACGCTAAGCTGATTCATTCAAAACAATACCTGGCGCCAACCGGACGCCAAAAAGGAGAAAGCATGCTCGAGCTCACTCTAGAGCAGATATCCATGGCCCAGGTGGCTGTGGATAAAGACGCCGCGCTGCAACTGCTCGCTGACAAACTAGTTGCCGATGGGCTGGTAGCCGAGGGCTATCTTGCCGGCTTGCAGGCCCGTGAGGCCCAGGGCTCGACCTTTCTTGGCCAAGGTATTGCCATCCCCCACGGTACGCCGCAGACCCGCGACCTGGTGTACTCCACCGGCGTGCGCTTGTTGCAGTTTCCTGACGGCGTGGACTGGGGCGACGGCCAGATCGTTTACCTGGCGATTGGCATCGCGGCCAAGTCCGACGAACACTTGCGCCTGCTGCAACTGCTGACCCGCGCTCTCGGCGAGACCGACCTGGGCCAGGCCCTGCGTCGCGCCGGTTCCGCCGAAGCGCTGCTGAAATTGCTGCAGGGCGCGCCGCAGGAGCTGGCGCTGGATGCGCAGATGATCGGCCTCGGTGTGTCGGCCGACGATTTCGAAGAGTTGGTCTGGCGCGGCGCCCGTCTGTTGCGCCAGGCCGATTGCGTGAGCAACGGCTTTGCCGGCGTGTTGCAGCAGGTCGACGCGTTGCCCCTCGGCGACGGGCTCTGGTGGCTGCACAGCGAGCAGACCGTCAAGCGTCCGGGCCTGGCCTTCGTCACGCCGGACAAACCCATTCGTTACCTCGGCCAACCCTTGAGCGGATTGTTCTGCCTGGCGAGCCTGGGGGAAGCTCACCAAGCCTTGCTGGAAAGACTCTGCGCGTTGCTGATCGAAGGTCGCGGCCATGAATTGGGCCGCGCCACCAGCAGCCGCAAGGTCCTGGAAGTGCTGGGGGGCGAGTTGCCTGCCGACTGGCCCAGTGCGCGCATCGGCCTGGCGAATGCCCACGGGCTGCATGCCCGCCCGGCAAAGATCCTCGCCCAATTGGCGAAAAGCTTCGAAGGCGAGATCCGCGTGCGCATCGTCGATGGCCAGGACAGCGCCGTGTCGGTGAAGAGCCTGAGCAAGCTGCTGAGCCTGGGCGCCCGTCGTGGTCAGGTCCTGGAGTTCATTGCCGAACCCGGCATTGCCGCCGACGCGTTGCCGGCGTTGCTCGCAGCCGTCGAAGAAGGTCTCGGCGAAGAAGTCGAACCGTTGCCGCCACCGAGCGCGCCACGGGAAACCACCATTGCCGAAGTTGCCACCGTGCTGCTCGCGCCGGAATCCGGCAGCCTGATCCAGGCCGTCGCCGCCGCGCCGGGCATCGCCATCGGTCCGGCGCATATCCAAGTGCTGCAAGACATCGAGTATCCACTGCGTGGCGAGTCCCCAGCCATCGAGCGCGAGCGCCTGCAAAAAGCCTTGAGCCAAGTGCGTCGCGACATCGAGGGCCTGATCGGGCGTGCGAAGGCGAAGGCCATCCGCGAGATTTTCATCACCCACCAGGAAATGCTCGACGACCCGGAACTGACCGACGAAGTCGACACCCGCCTGAAGCTGGGCGAGAGCGCGCAAGCGGCGTGGATGGGCGTGATCGAAGCCGCCGCGAAAGAACAGGAAGCCTTGCAAGATGCCTTGCTCGCCGAGCGCGCCGCCGATCTGCGGGACGTAGGCCGTCGGGTACTGGCGCAGTTGTGCGGCATCGAAACCCCGGCTGAACCGGATCAACCGTACATTCTGGTGATGGACGAAGTCGGCCCGTCCGACGTCGCCCGCCTGGACCCGGCGCGGGTGGCGGGGATTCTTACCGCACGCGGCGGCGCCACAGCCCACAGCGCCATCGTCGCCCGTGCCCTGGGCATTCCAGCGCTGGTGGGCGCTGGGGCGACGGTGTTGCTGCTGGCCCCGGGTACGTCCTTGCTGCTGGACGGCCAGCGCGGTCGCCTGCATGTCGACCCGGACGCCGCCACGTTGCAGCGAGCCAAAGAGGAACGCGACACCCGCGATCAGCGCCTCAAGGTCGCCGCCGAGCAACGGCACCAACCGGCGCTGACCCGCGACGGTCACGCCGTGGAAGTGTTTGCCAACATCGGTGAAAGCGCCGGCGTCACCAGCGCGGTGGAGCAGGGCGCCGAAGGCATCGGCCTGTTGCGCACCGAGCTGATCTTCATGGCCCACACCGAAGCCCCGGACGAAGCGACCCAGGAAGCCGAATACCGCAAGGTGCTCGATGGCCTGGCCGGTCGGCCGCTGGTGGTGCGCACCCTCGACGTCGGCGGCGACAAGCCGCTGCCCTATTGGCCGATCGCCAAGGAAGAAAACCCGTTCCTCGGCGTGCGCGGCATCCGCCTGACCTTGCAGCGCCCGCATATCATGGAAGCGCAGCTGCGCGCCCTGTTGCGCTCGGCGGACAACCGTCCGCTGCGGATCATGTTTCCCATGGTCGGCAGCGTCGACGAGTGGCGCCAGGCCCGGGACATGACCGAGCGCCTGCGCCGGGAAATTCCCGTGGCGGACCTGCAACTGGGGATCATGATCGAAGTACCGTCCGCCGCGCTGCTGGCGCCCGTGCTCGCCAAGGAAGTCGACTTCTTCAGTGTCGGCACCAACGACCTGACCCAATACACCCTGGCGATCGACCGTGGTCACCCGACCCTGTCGGCCCAGGCCGATGGCTTGCACCCGGCGGTGCTGCAACTGATCGACATCACCGTGCGCGCCGCCCATGCCCATGGCAAATGGGTCGGTGTGTGCGGCGAGCTGGCGGCTGATCCGCTGGCGGTGCCGGTGCTGGTGGGCCTGGGCGTGGACGAGCTGAGTGTCTCGGGCCGCAGCATTGCCGAGGTGAAGGCGCGGGTCCGCGAATTGAGCCTGGCGCACGTACAAACCCTGGCTCAAGCGGCCTTGGCCGTGGGCAGCGCCGATGATGTGCGCGCATTAGTGGAGGCGCTGTAATGGCGAAGATTCTTACCCTGACCCTCAACCCGGCGCTCGACCTCACGGTGGAATTGGCGCGCCTGGAACCGGGCCAGGTCAACCGCAGCGACGCCATGCACGCCCACGCCGCCGGCAAGGGCGTGAACGTGGCGCAAGTGTTGGCGGATCTCGGCCATACGCTGACCGTCAGCGGTTTTCTCGGTGAGGACAACGCCCAGGTGTTCGAGACGTTGTTCGCCCAGCGTGGCTTTGTCGACGCGTTTATCCGCGTCCCCGGTGAAACCCGCAGCAACATCAAGCTGGCCGAACAGGATGGGCGCATCACCGACCTCAACGGCCCTGGCCCGATGGTCCATGAAGCCGCACAACAAGCGTTGCTGGCGCGCCTCGAACAAATCGCCCCTGGCCATGACGCCGTGGTCGTGGCCGGCAGCTTGCCCCGGGGCGTCAGCCCGCAATGGTTGCAGGCGCTGATCACGCGCCTCAAGCAACTCGGCCTGAACGTCGCCCTCGACACCAGTGGCGAAGCGTTGCGCGTCGCCTTGGCGGCCGGGCCGTGGTTGATCAAGCCGAACACCGAGGAACTGGCCGATGCGCTGGGGTGCGATGTGGTCACGGAATTGGCCCAAGCCCAGGCGGCGCAGCGCCTGCATGCCCAAGGCGTCGAACACGTGGTGATTTCCCACGGCGCCGACGGTGTGAATTGGTTCAGCGTCGGTTCGGCGCTGCATGCCTCGCCGCCCAAGGTGACTGTCGCCAGTACCGTGGGCGCGGGCGATTCGCTGCTGGCCGGCATGCTGCACGGATTGCTCGGTGCCCACGCGCCGGAGCAGACCCTGCGCACCGCCACGGCCATCGCCGCCATGGCGGTCACCCAGATCGGTTTTGGCATCCACGACACCGCGTTGCTGGCGTCGCTTGAACAGGGCGTGCGCGTGCGCCCCCTGACAGAACAATAAGAGGGTTCGCAAGAATGAAACTAGCCATTGTGACGGCCTGCCCGAACGGCATGGTCACCAGTGTGTTGTGCGCCCGCCTGCTGGACGCGGCGGCCCAGCGCCAGGGTTGGAGCACCAGCGTTGAAGTCCACGACGCGGCTCATCCCGAGCGCCAATTATCGGCGGCGACTCTGGAAGCGGCCGAATGGGTGCTGCTGGTCGCCAGCGGTCCGGTGGACCTGTCTCGGTTCGTCGGCAAGCGGGTGTTCCGCAGCACCCCAGCCCTGGCCCTGCAAGACGTTGACGCCGTGCTGCGTCGCGGCGCCGAAGAGGCCGAAGTGCTGGGCGAGGCCGACGTGCTCGCCGAAGAACCTGCGCCATCGACCGAACGTGCCCCGCGCCTGGTTGCCATCACCGCGTGCCCGACCGGCGTCGCCCATACCTTCATGGCCGCCGAAGCCTTGCAACAGGCCGCGGCACGCCTGGGTTATGACCTGAAGATCGAAACCCAGGGTTCGGTGGGTGCGCGCAATCCACTCAGCCCTGAGGCGATTGCCGAGGCTGACGTGGTGTTGCTGGCGACTGATATTGAAGTCGCCACCGAGCGTTTCGCCGGCAAGAAAATCTACCGCTGCGGCACCGGCATTGCATTGAAGCAGGCCGAAGCCACGCTGAAAAAAGCCTTGGCCGAAGGCGTCCAGGAAAGTGCCGCGAGCGGTGCGTCCACGGGCCCGGCGAAGACGGAAAAAAGCGGCGTCTACAAACACTTGCTGACGGGGGTGTCGTTCATGCTGCCGATGGTGGTGGCTGGCGGCCTGATGATTGCCTTGTCGTTCGTGTTCGGCATCACCGCCTTCAAGGAGCCCGGCACCCTGGCGGCGGCGCTGATGCAGATCGGCGGCGACACCGCGTTCAAATTGATGGTGCCGCTGCTGGCCGGCTACATCGCCTATTCCATCGCCGACCGGCCGGGCCTGGCCCCCGGCATGATTGGCGGACTGCTCGCCAGCACCCTGGGCGCCGGGTTCATTGGCGGGATCATCGCCGGCTTCCTCGCTGGCTACGCTGCCAAGGCGATCAACCGTTACGCGCGGCTGCCCCAGAGTCTGGAGGCGCTCAAGCCGATCCTGATCATTCCGTTGCTGGCGAGTCTGTTCACGGGCCTGGTGATGATCTACATCGTCGGCAAACCGGTGGCGGGCATGCTCGAAGGGCTGACCCACTTCCTCGATAGCATGGGCACCACCAACGCGATCCTGCTGGGTGTGCTGTTGGGGGCAATGATGTGCGTCGACCTCGGCGGGCCGATCAACAAGGCAGCCTATGCGTTCTCGGTGGGGCTGCTGGCTTCCCAGAGTTACGCGCCAATGGCCGCGACCATGGCCGCCGGGATGGTACCGCCCATTGGCTTGGGCATCGCCACCTTCCTGGCCCGGCGCAAATTCGCCCAGACCGAGCGCGAGGCCGGTAAAGCAGCGTTGGTGCTGGGGTTGTGCTTCATCTCCGAAGGCGCGATCCCGTTCGCCGCCAAGGACCCGTTGCGGGTGATCCCAGCGAGCATTGCCGGCGGTGCGCTGACCGGTGCGCTGTCGATGTATTTCGGCTGCAAGCTGATGGCGCCTCACGGCGGGTTGTTCGTGATGTTGATTCCCAACGCCATCAACCATGCGCTGCTGTATTTGCTGGCGATCGTGGCGGGCGCGCTGTTGACGGGCGTGGCGTATGCGCTGCTCAAGCGGCCGGAAGTGGTGGAAATGGCGTTGGAGCCGGCGAAGGCCTGAGCCTGAGCCCACTCCGGTTTCCACTGTGGGAGCGAGCTTGCTCGCG
>NZ_JAOSHO010000238.1 GCF_025917275.1 Pseudomonas agronomica
TTCGCCACAAGATCAGCGTCGGTAGGCTGAGCCGGTGTGTTGTCCGGGCAATTGAGCCCCCGCGTCGAACAGCTTTTCCCGCAGGGTGCCGTTGTCGTATTCGGTCTTGTATGACCCGCGTCGCTGCAGCTCGGGAATCACCAGGTCGATGAAGTCCACGTAGCTTTGCGGCGTGACGATGCGGGTCAGGTTGAAGCCATCGAGGCCGGTTTCGGCGATCCAGGATTCCAGCTCATCGGCGACCTGTTCGGGCGAGCCGACCACGGTGATGTAGCGACCGCCCAAGGCGTGTTGCTCCAACAGTTTGCGGCGGGTCCAGTCATTGTTTTGCAGGGTTTTGGTGGCGGATTGGATGGCGTTGCTCTTCACGTACTGGATCGGTTCGTCCAATTCATACTCGGAAAAATCGATGCCCGTCGACGCGGAGAAATGCGCCACGCCGGCCTCGGCGCTGGCGTAGCCCAGGTATTCGGCATGCTTGGCCCAGGCGGTCGCTTCGGTCTCGCCGACGATCACGTTCAGGCCCATGAACACCTTGATGTCCTCGGGGTTGCGTCCGGCCTCGAGGGCGCTGGCCCGGACCTTGTCCACCTGGACCTTGGTCGCCGGTTTGTTCTGGCCGCTGATGAACACGCATTCGGCGTGGCGCCCGGCGAACAGCAGGCCCCGTTCCGAGCTGCCGGCCTGGAACAACACAGGTGTGCGCTGTGGCGAGGGTTCGCAGAGGTGATAGCCTTCGACCTGATAGAACTCGCCTTGATGCCGGACCTTGTGCACCTTTTCTGGCTGGGCATAAATCCGCTGCTCGCGATCATTGATGACCGCGTCATTTTCCCAACTGCCTTCCCACAGCTTGTAGAGCACTTGCAAATACTCATCGGCCTGGTCGTAGCGACGGTCATGCTCGACTTGCGCCGTGAGGCCCATGGCCTTGGCGGCGCTGTCCAGGTAGCCGGTGACGATGTTCCAGCCGACCCGGCCACGACTCAGGTGATCCAGCGTGCTCATGCGCCGGGCGAACAGGTACGGCGGCTCGTAGGTCAAGTTGGCGGTGAGGCCGAAGCCGAGGTGTTTCGTCACGGCGGCCATCGCCGAGACCAGCAGCAGCGGGTCGTTGACCGGCAGTTGGATCGACTCTTTCAGCGTGACGTCCACCGATTGCTGATAAACGTCATAGACCCCGACGATATCGGCAATGAACAAGCCATCGAACAAACCGCGCTCCAATAACTGGGCCAGCCCGGTCCAGTATTCGAGGGTGTTGTACTGGGTCGACGTGTCCTGTGGATGGGTCCACAGGCCATGATTGATATGCCCGATGCAGTTCATGTTGAACGCGTTGAGGAGGATTTTCTTCTTGCCGGCCGCCATCAGATCGTCCCCCGCAGCGGCGGTTTTTCATCGTTGAGGTAGAAATTGCCGACCGCGTGGTACTTCCAGCGCACCGGGTCGTGCAAGGTGTGCACGCGGGCGTTGCGCCAGTGACGGTCGAGGCCATGTTCGGCCAGGGTCGCCTGGCTGCCGGCCAGTTCGAACAGTGTGCTGCCAGCCGCCAGGGAGATTTCTGTGCTGATTGCCCGGGCTTCTGCCACGGCGATCGAGGCCGCCGCTACCGTCTCTGCGTTCGTCTTGTCCTGGGCGCGGTCGAGGAATTCTCCGGCGCGTTCCAGCAAGGCTTCGGCGGCATGCAGGCGAATGCTCAGGTGGCCGAAGCTCTTGAGGATGTGTGGATCCTGGGTCGCGACGTCACTGGTGGCGTCGATCCATGGTCGGGTCTTGTTGCGGACAAAGTGCAAGGCATCTTCATAGGCGGCGCGGGCGATGCCGGTGTCGATGGCGGCGTGAAGGATTTGCGCCAGCGGGCCGACCGGGGTTGGGCGTTCGAAGGCGCTCTGGAAGGGCACGATGTCTTCGGCGCCGACATGGACATCCTCGAAGACCACCGAGCCGCTGCCCGTGGTGCGCTGGCCGAAACCGCTCCAGTCGTCGATCACCGTCAGGCCTTTGCTGTTGCGCGGGACGAACGCCAACTGCTGCACACCGTTTTCATCCACCACCGATGTGGGGATGCGCTGGGCGTAGATCGCCCCGGTGGCGTAGAACTTGCGGCCATTGATGCGATGACCGTCGCCGTCGCGGCGCAGTTGGGTGATGCGGTCATGGGCTGTCCTGGTTCCGAGCTCCGCCAGGGCATTGCCGAACCGCTGGCCGGCCAGCACCTCGGCGTACAGCCGCTGCTTCTGGGTTTCGCTGCCGTTGACTCGCAGCACTTCCAATGCGTAGAAGTGATTTTGCGGAATCTGGCCGAGCGAGCCGTCGGCCTGGGAGATCAGCGCAACGACCTTGGCCAGCGTGACGTTGGATACACCAGCGCCGCCATAGGCCTTGGGCACGCTGATGCCCCACAGGCCGGAGCGCGAGAACGCCTCGAGTTCCGGGTGCGGCAGGCGCCGTTCGCGGTCGCGCAGGGCACTGTCGCGCTTGAAGTCTTCGGCCAGGTCGCTGGCGACAATCAGGGCTTGTTCATCGCTGGTAATCACCGCGACGTGTTGGGAAAGCGTCATGTGCTGCTCCAGAGGTCGGGTCGTCAGATCCAGGAATGCCGGGCCGGCAAGGTGCCGTTCAGGCGGTAGTCGCCCACCGCGTGGTACTTCCAGCGCACCGGGTCGTGCAGGGTGTGGACCCGCGCGTTGCGCCAGTGGCGATCAAGATTGAATTCGGCGAGGGTGGCGCGACTGCCGGCAAGTTCGAAGAGCTTTTCGCTGGCGTGCAGGGCAATCTCGGTGGTCAGCACCTTGGCTTCGGCCACGGCTATCGAGGCGCGGGCCGCGGACTGTTCGGTGATCGGCGCGGCGTTGACCTGGTCCAGGACCTGCCCGGCCTTGCGCAACAGCGCCTCGGCGGCGTGCAGTTCGATTTTCAGCCTGCCGACGTCGGCAATGACGTACAGGTCATCACTGGCCCGCTCGACCTTGGCCTCGATCCAAGGGCGGGCGCGTTCACGAACGAAGGCGATCGCGTCATCGATGGCGCCCCGGGCAATGCCCAGGTCGATCGCGGCCTGGATCAGTTGCGAAAACGCGCCTTGCACGTTTGGCACATCATTGATGCGCCAGTTGTCCAGCACCAGCTCGGCGTCGACCCGCACGTTGTTCAGCAGTACCGTGCCGCTGGCCGTGGTGCGCTGGCCGAAGCCCGACCAGTCATCGACGATGCGCAGGCCGGGAGTGCCGCGTCGAACGAAGGCCAACACCTGGCGACCCTCGTCATTCAGTGCCTTGACAGCGACCCAATGGGCGAACAGCGCACCGGTGGAATAAAACTTCTGACCATTGATCACAAAGCCGTCACCGTCGGCCGTGATCCGCGCCTTGAGCTCCAAGGTATTGCGGGTGCCGCGTTCCGGTCCGGCATTGCCGATGCGCCAGCCTTCGAGCAGGCTCTGCAGGAGAACTTTCTTTTGTCGTTCGGTGCCCGTGGCGAGAATCAGTTGGAGCACGCCGAACTGGTTCTGCGGAATCTGGCCGAGGGCCGGGTCTGCTGCTGAAATGATTGCGAACACTTCGGCGACGGTGACCGAGGAAACTTGCGGTCCGCCATATTCGCGAGGAACGGCAATGCTGCCGAGGCCGCTACGGGTGAATTGCTCGATTTCCGACCAAGGCAACTTGCGCTGCTGGTCGCGACGCGCGGCTTGCTGGCGCGCAACCTGTGCCAATTGATGAGCGGCCTCGATCGCCTCCGCATCGTTGCGCAATACCTGTGCCGGCAATAGCAGCGGCGCGATGTCCTGGTCGCTCTGGACCTTTGCCTGGGCCAGATCGGACATCACAGCCGCTCCGTGGCTGCGTGTAGCGCCTTGGCGCTCTGCACTGGGGTGATTGTGTTCCGTACCATACCCACCTCACATCTCAAGAAAACACCGCGATGAATGCGGCGATCGAAAATCAAGAATGTCCGGTGGTCCGGTGTATATACCCTAAACGTGCGTAAACAGTTTTTGAACTAACTTTTAGGAATAATCATAGGTTGGATTTGATCGCCGGTGCGGCCTGCATTTCTTTCGGCGAGGTTTTCAGGCAGGGCTGGGCGCATCCTATTTTCAATGCGCGCGGCGGCGCCCAGCGGGAATTGTTGCCCACCCGGTCAATGATGCAGTAGGTCACTTCCAGGCGCAGGTCCTCGCCGGCTTCCATGATGATTTCCGGCGGTACCCAGACGTGGATCGGCTGGCCCACCTCGCCAGGCTTTATTCCTGGCAGGTCCATGCGTACATCGCCCCAACGCACAGTAATCGCATCGTCGGCGGCCATGTTCAGGTAGGGCTCGATGGTCAGCGGCACGCCACGTTTGATCTGGTTCGGGTTCACGCCTTGGCGGCGTATGGCTTGAGGAATCCGCACCGGCGCCAGGCTCTGGTTTTCGTCACCGGTCAAGGCCGAAGGTAGGCCACCGGGGCAGTCCAGCTTGACCTGAACATGACGCGAGGCGGACAGCGCCGGGCCTCGTCCGATTTGCATGACACGATAGTGGACGCAAGAGGTCCCGTTGACGATGAAACTCTCCGGTACCCGAATGCGGATGCCGTCATTCACATCGGTCTCGGTAAGCAGGTGGGAGCCGACGTAGCAGCTGTCCCAGAACAATTCGACCAGATCGCCTGCGTCCATGCCGGGGTAGGGCGCGACGATGACTTCCAGGCACGCGGCGCTGGTGATGTTGATGTCGTTAATGGCCAACGTGGGCGCGGCCAATTCAGGGGTATGCGACGTACATGTCATGGTGTTCTCCTTGATGTCTAAAACGCACTACGTTCCGAAAGCTCAAAGGCGCGGATAATTACCGTATTATTGAGATGCTTGGGCGGGGTGTGTTGGCGCATCCAACTCTGTAGATAAGTAACGCGCTTCGCCTGTTTGCATCTAGATATAGGTTCGAGAGTTTCAGTGTCAATAGAGGCGCTTGCGCAAAAGTTGATTATGTCAGGCTTCAGAAATTTCCTACGCGTTGCTGTTACGGATACGTGTAGCTGGGCGTACTTTTCCTCGGGTGCCCGGGCGGTTGGGCTTCTGTAGGCTGGAAGTGGCGCTGGCCAATATTGGCACTTGATATGAGGCCGATCAGGTTTAATGAATAGGCGGAAACTTTTAAGTTCTGCACTTGAAGGAGGCGGGGTTTCAGGGGATTGCAAGCAGTCTAACTTCCATCCTTGGAAGTCATGACGGTGTTGCTAACTTATTGCGCGCCGTGTCCGGCAGAGAGGAACTTGCTGAGAAACTGTCGAGTGCGCTCTTCTTTAGGGTTTGCGAACAACGCCTTGGCTTCGCCTTGCTCGACGATTACGCCTTTGTCGAAAAACACCACGCGATTAGCCACATCCCGGGCGAAGCTCATCTCATGCGTCACGATGACCATGGTGCGCTTTTCCTCGGCCAGGCCGCGAATCGTCGCCAGTACCTCGCCCACCAGTTCCGGGTCCAGCGCCGAGGTCGGTTCGTCGAATAGGATCACCGCCGGTTCCATCGCCAGCGCGCGGGCAATCGCCACGCGCTGTTGCTGACCGCCCGACAGGCGCCTCGGATAGGCGTTTTCCTTGCCAGCCAAGCCGACCTTGGCCAGAAGCTTGCGAGCCAACGTCTCGGCTTCCGCGCGCGGCGTCTTTTTCACCACGATCGGGCCTTCGGTGACGTTCTCCAATGCCGTGCGATGGGGGAACAGGTTGAAGTTCTGGAACACGAAGCCCACCTGCTGGCGCAAGCGACGCACCAGACCTTGTTGCTGGTTCAACGGGCGACTGCCATCGATCTCGATGTCGCCGACCTTGATCCGGCCGCTGCTGGGTTCTTCCAGGAAGTTCAGGCAACGCAGGAAGGTGGTCTTGCCCGAGCCGCTGGGGCCGATGATTGCAACCACTTCGCCTTCTTCGATCTTCAAGTCGATGCCGTTGAGCACCACCTGACCCTTGAATTGCTTTGTCAGTTTTTCCACGACAATCATGGGTCAGGACTCCTGGTCGTGCCGATTGACCCGGGCTTCCAGTACGTTCTGCAGGTGCGAAAGCACGGTGGCAAGAACCCAGTAGATCAGCGCGGCGGCAAGATACATGGTGAAGATTTCGAAGGTGCGGGCGGTGATCAACTGCGCCTGGCGGAACAGCTCCGGTACCTGGATGGTCGCCGCCAGCGCGGTGTCCTTCACCAGGGAAATGAAACTGTTGCCCAACGGCGGCAGGGCGGTGCGGGCCGCTTGCGGCAGGATGGCCCGGCGCAGCGTCTGCGCACGGGTCATGCCGATGCTCGCCGCCGCTTCCCACTGGCCGCGCTCGATGGAACTGATGGCGGCCCGCAGGATTTCACAGGCATAGGCGGCCATGTTCAGCGAGAAGCCGATCAGCGCCGCCGGCAGTGGATCAAGTTCGAGGCCCAGTTGCGGCAGTCCGTAGTAGATCAGGAATAACTGCACGAGCAATGGCGTGCCGCGAAAGAACGACACGTACATGCGGGCGATCCAGTTGACCACCTTGAGACGCGACAGGCGCATCAGCGCCAGGCCGAACCCCAGCAACAAGCCGAAGAACATGCCGCCCAGGCTGAGGATGACCGTGTAATACGCGCCCTTGAGCAGGAAGGGCGCGGAGTCCAGCGCGAGTTGAAGAGCTGCTTCCATTATTGGGTGACGTCAGCGCTGAAATATTTTTCCGAGAGCTTTTTCAGCGTGCCGTCGGCGCGCAGTTTTTCGATGGCCTTGTTCACGGCGGCCAGCAGTTCAGGCTCGTCTTTACGCAGGGCGATACCGGATTCCTGGCGGGAGAAGGCTTCGCCAGCGGCGGTCGTGTCCTTGGCTTTCTTGGCGTATTCCAGCGCGGCAAGGCGGTCGATCAGGATGGCGTCGATGCGGCCCACGCGTAGATCCTGGAACTTGGTCGGGTCATCTTCGTAAGTGCGAACATCGGCGGTAGGCACGTTGGCCTTGACCCACTGCTCGTAGTTGGTACCCAGGCCCACGCCGACTTTCTTGCCGTCCAGGTCAGCAGCTTTCTTGATGTTCAGCTCATCGGCCTTCTTGGTCAGGACCAGCGCTTGAATCCCGGAAATGGTGTACGGCTCGGAGAAGTCGTATTTCTTCTTACGTTCCTCGGAGATAGTCACTTGGTTGACTACAGCGTCCAGACGCTTGGATTCCAGCGCCGCAAGAATGCCCGCCCATGGAGTGGTCTGCAGCTTGACCTTCACACCCAGCTCCTTGGCCAGGGCTTCGGAGAACTCCACTTCGAAGCCGGTCAGTTTTCCGCTGTCATCAACGAAGCTGAACGGTGGATAAGTGCCTTCCAGGCCAATCTTGATTTCACCAGCGTCCTTGATTTTTTGCAGTTGCTCACCGGCAACCGCTTGCCCCAGCAGGCCCGCGCTCAATGCCAGGCCCAGCGAACCCACCAGCAGGTTGCGACGTAATGCGGAAAAATTCATGACAAGCCCCTGTGTTTTCTTATGACGACGTTATTTGGCTGAGATAAGGCGTAGCCGCGATCCGAAAAGATTGCCACATCCTGCCTTAAAGCAGCCTGGACGTCTCGCGGCAAATGCGCTTGCGGCGAGACTATAGGGTGGGTTTTATAGATTGGAAAATAATATTAAATCAAGCATATATGCCCAATTGGAATGAATATCTGTGGGAGCGGGCTTGCTCGCGAT
>NZ_JAOSHO010000239.1 GCF_025917275.1 Pseudomonas agronomica
TGACAACTGCCCGTAGTTGGTCAATTGCCCGCCAACGTTGATAACAGTTGTCGCACCGCCCGCGATGCTTGCGGCGTCAGCCAACTCTAACTGTCCGGCTCCAGCGGTCAGGTTACCGAGACTGGTCATTCGACCGCTTCCGGAGTACGTCCCGCCGAGCGTCAACACCAACGTACCGTCACTGGCGAGCAGCCCGTCGTTGCGCCAGTTGACTCCGCTGCCCACAAACGCCGTTGTCGCCAGCAATTGGCCGGTCGCGGTCTGAGTGAAGTTATTGACATTGACGTTCAGCGTGCCGGCTTGCAGGACGCTGGTGTTGGTCCAGCTATCAGCATTGAGGGTCAAGGCACCGCGCGTGACAAAACTGCCCCCCGCATTGACGACGTTGTTAGTGGCAATGCCGAAGTTGCCGCTGCCGACGTGCAGGATGCTCCCTCCCGCGTTGAGCAAGTTGCCCACTCCCAGGCTCAGATCGGTGTTGGCACTTTCCAGCACACCACTGCGGTTATCGAACAACCCGCCGATCTGGAAGTTGGTCTTGCCACCCGTACCCAACGCACGGATCTGACCCGTCTGGTTATCCAGGCTCGCGGCCTTGATCGCCAGGGTACTGTCGCTTTCGATGATGCCCAGGCGATTGTTCAAGGCGCCGGTCAGGTTCAGGTCGATCTGGCTGCCGGCGATCTGGCCGTCGTTGTCGCCGCTGTTGTCGAAATTGTTGGCCGTGACGTTGACCTTGCCTTTGGCGTATAGGCCGCCGTTGCGGTTGTCGATGTTGCCGCTGGTGATGACGGCATCGCCAGTTTGCGCGGAGATGCGTCCGCCATAGTTATCCAGACCGCCGAGTGCGATCAGGTTCAGGTGCTGGGCCTGGGTGATGCCGCCCTGGCGGTTGTTGTTCAGGTCGTAGCCGTTTCTCAGCACGCCGGTCAGGTCGGTTTTCAGCAGGCCTTGGAGGCTGGCGAGTACGCCGCCACGGTTGTCGAGGTGGCGCGCTTCAACGCTCAGGTCACCGGCCTTGGCCTGGATGCGGCCGCTCTGGTTGTCGACGTCTTGATTGACGACCAGGGTCAGGTTGCCCTGGCTCTGCACGGTGCCCTTGCCGTTGACGAGGTTGGCCGCGTCGATTTGCACATTACCGTTCTGGCTGTAGATCAGGCCGTCGGCGCTGTTTTGCACCGCACCGGAAGTGGTCAAGATAAGCGCGTCATTGGCCGCGACGGTGCCGCGATTGCGGTTGTCCAGACCGCCGATGAGCAAGGTCAGCAGGCCTTGGCTGGCGATCTGGCCGCCCTGATTGTCGACCTGCGTGGCGCGTTCGACCCGCAGCGGGCCGGCGCTGGCGAGTTTGCCGTTGGTGTTGGTCAGGGCGCCGAGCAGATCAAAGGTCACGGCGGCATTGCCGCTCAGGTTGCCGCCTGTGTTGTCCAGGGTGGTGCCCGTGAACGTCAACGCTTGTTGTGCGTTGACCGTGCCGCCAACGTTGCCCAGGGCCATGGCGGTCATGACCAGCGCGGCGCCGCTGTCGATCAAGCCGCCCTGGGCGTTGTTCAGCACACCGCCGGTGACGGTCAGGGTCTGGTCGGTGCCGCTGGAGAGAATCCCGCCGCGGTTGTCGAGGCTGGCCGCGGTGACGGTGAGTTTTTTCTTGCTCGCCAATGCGCCGTCAGCACTGTTGAGCAGCGCGCCGCTCAAGGTCACGCTGACGTCTTCGTCGCGGCTCGACAGGGTGCCGGCGTTGCGGTTATCCAGGCTTGCGGCGGTCAGGTCGATGCCTTTGAAACCGGACACCAGGCCGCCCTGGTTGATGACGTCGCGGGCGTTGACGGTCAGCAGGCCGTTGCTGATGAGCTTGCCGGCGCTGTTGTTGAGATCGCGAGCCGTCAGGTCGAGGTTCTGGCTGCTGGAGATTTCGCCGCCCTGGTTGTCCAGGTCCCGCAGGTGCTTGAGGCTGAGTACACCGGCGGTGGTGATCAGGCCGGCGCTGTTGTTCAGATCGCCAGTGGCGGCACCGAAGTCGATGGCGATGGCGCTGCCCAGCAACGAACCTTGACGGTTATTCAGATCGCTGGCGCTGATGGTCAAGGCGTTAGCGGCGTTGATCAGGCCCTGGCTCTGGTTGATCAGCGGTCCGGACACGTTCAGGTCGAGGTTGGCGCGGCTGGTCAGGGTGCCGGCGCTGTTGTCCAGGCTGGCGGCCTCGACGTCCAGCGCGGCGGCGGCGATCAGGCCCTTTAGGTTGGTCAGCGCGTTATCGACGCGCAGGGTCAGGGCCTGGTTGCTCAACAACTTGCCGTTGTCGTTGTTCAGGTCTTGCGCGGCCAGGGTGAACGCCTGGGCGCTGGAAATTTCGCCGCCGGCGTTGTTGACGCCCTTGAGGTTTTTCAGCATCAGCAAGGGTGCGTTGATCAAGCCGTTCTGGTTGTTCAGTTGCCCTTGGTTCAGATCAAGGCTCAGCGACGCGTTGCTGAAAAGCTTGCCGCCCTGCTGATCGAGGCCCGTGACGCTGGCGGTCAGCGCACCGCTGCTGGCGATGCGGCCGCCGTCCTGGTTGGTCAATTGTTTTGCGGTGAGATCGAGGTGCGTGCCGCTGCTGAGCTGTCCGGCCTGGCTGTTGTCGAACGCGCCGGTTTCAACGACGACCGCTTGCTTGGCGCTGATGCTGCCCAGGTTGCGGTTGTCCAGGCTCGCGCTTTTAAGGGTGAGGCCGGCATAGGTGACGATTTGACCGCCCTGGTTAAGGAGGGCGTTATCGAGGGTGAGAGCCAACACTCCCGCACTGGAAACGCTGCCCAAGGTGTTGGTGAGGCTCGCAGCAGTGACGTCAAGCGTACCTTCGGCGCTCAATGTGCCCTTGATGTTGCTCAAGTCCCCGTCGAGGTGAGCGCCGAGGTTCTTCTGGGTCAGCAGCGCGCCGCCGCTGTTATCCAGCGTCGCGCCGGTCAGGGTCAGGCCGGTCTTGCCGGACAGCAGGCCCTTGGTGCGGTTGAGTACTTCTTTAACCGTCAGGGCCAACGCGCCGTTGGCGATGACTTGGCCGCCGTCACTGTTGTCCAGCGCGTCGCCTGTCAAAGCAACATCGCCGTGGCCGGACAATTCGCCGCCACGGTTGTCGATCGAGCCGACGTTCAACGTCAGCGTGTCGGTCGCACCGATCAGCCCTGCGCTGCGGTTGTCCAGGGAGGCGCCCGTCAGCGTCAATCCGCCGAGGGCGATCATCTGGCCGCCCTGGTTGTTCACACTGTCGATAGTGGCCGTGACGTTGGTTTTGCCGGCGATCTGGCCGGCGCCGTTGTCCAGGTCCGCGGCCTCGATGTGCAGGTCACCGTCGGCAATGATCGCGGCGTCCCGATTGGTCAGTTGGCCGTCCACGGTCATGACCAGCGCGCCACGGCTGCTGATCAGGCCACCGGTGTTGTCCAGGCTGGCGCTATGGGTGTCGATGGACTGGGCGGAAACCAGCCCCTTGATATTGTTGAGCGCCTGGTCGATCCGCAGGGTCAGCGCCTGGTTGCTGATCAGCTTGCCGTCGCGGTTGTCGAGGTTGCGGGCCGCCAGCGTGAAGGCCTGGGCACTGGACATTTCGCCGCCACGGTTGTCCACGTCCTTTAGGTTCTTCAGCACCAGGACCGGTGCGTTGATCACGCCCTTGAGGTTGTTCAACTGGCCGTTGTTCAGGTCCAGGGTCAAGGCGGTCTTGCTGAACAGTTCGCCGCCCTGCTGATCCAGACCGGTGACGCTGGCGGTCAGCGCCTTGTCGCTGGCAATGCGGCTGGCGGCGCCGTTGTTGACTTGGGTGGCAGTCAGGTCAAGGGTGTCGCCACTGACCAGGTAACCGCCGGCGGTGTTGTCGAACACGCCGGTGGTGACGCGAGTGGTGCCCTTGGCGCTGAGCAGGCCGTTGCTGTTGTCCAGGGCGACGCTGGTAACTGTCAGGGTGGCGGCGCTGGAGACTTCGCCGTCGTGGTTATTCAACTGCCCGACATCAGCCGTCAGATTGCCGTTGCTATTGACGATGCCTTGGGTGTTGAGCAGCTTGTCGGCGGTGACGTTCAGCGCGCCGCTGCTCAGCACCCGGCCCTTGTTCTGGTTATCCAGCGTCCCGGCTTTGACCGTGGCGGTTTGCCCGGCGCTGAGCGTGCCGCCCTGGTTGCTCAGCGTTTGCGCAACGTTCGCCGTGAGGTGACGACTGGCAACGATGCTCTTGCCGCTGTTATTCAGTCTCTGCGCCGTAACGCTCACATCCCCCGAGGCATTACGCGTGTTATCCGCATTCACCCCGGCTTCAATAATCCCGTTGTTGCTCAACTGCCCACCGGCGTTCAGGACGATGCCGTCCCGCGCTGCCAGGGTTTGTTGGTTCGTCAGATTGCCCTGGGTCTGGGCGTTCAGAGTCGTCCCGGCATAAACCGGTCCCCGCACATCAAGACTCGCAGCCTTGACGTTAACCGCCCCCGTGGCCGAGGTATCGACCATGCTCAAATGCCCATTGGCATCGAGCTGAATATCCCCGCCGCTGGCAATCAACTTGCCGTCCAGCTTCACCCCAACCCCAGCTTCTGTGCCGACCAACTTGATCGCCCCGGCGTACATGCCACCCAGCGCCGACGAGTCGATCGCCAGTTCCGGCTTCACACTACCGTCATCGGCGCGAGCGGTGGCGCTCAAAGTCTCTGCATTGACATCGTTGCGACCGGCGACAATCGTCAGGTTCTTGGCCTGGATTTCGGCATTGATCTTGGCGCTGCGAGTGATGATTTCGAAATGGTCGACGTTGTTCGCGTTGAGCCCCGCGCCTTCGATGGAGACGCTGCCCTGGTCCACCTGGTAGCGATCCAACCGACCATTTTCCACCACCGGTTTGCCGGTGCTCAGGGTCACTTTCGGGCTGTTGATGAAGCCGCAGCCGTTGCAGGTGATGCCATACGGGTTGGCGACGATGACGTGGGCCGACTGCCCCGCCACTTCGGTGTAGCCGCGCAGTTGGCTGGGGTTGCCGCCGTTGACTTCGTTGAGGATGGTCGTGGCGGCCGTGCCGTTGAGATTCGGGTTGCCGAGAATGATCCCGCCCAGTTGCGTGGACTGGGTCCGGGATGTGGCGTTGTTGAGAATGATGCCGTTGCTGCCGACGTTGTAGTCGGTGAATTTGTTGTGGGACAGGCCGCTGCCATTGGGCTTGGCGATGTTGACGATGGGCACGCCGTTGCCCGCCCGGTCCAGTCCGGTGCCCGGCGCGCTGACCACGATGCCGTCCGCCTGGGCCCACATCGGTTGCCAGAACATGACGTTGGCCAACAGGAACGCCAGGCCGCGTTTGGGCATGCCTAGAAACCGCTCACGGCTCTCCACGACAGCAGAGGGTTGGCGGGTCAGGAAGGCGTAATGGCGGTCGTCCATGATCGGGTCTCGTTGCAGCGGATTAAATGGATAGGTCGAGGCGGAAGTAGATCGGCGCTTCGCGCTCGGTCAGGGCATCCGGGCGTTCCAGGGAATGGGCGAAGGTCATGCTGGCGCTCAGGTGTTGACCGCGGGCAAACAACTCCAGGGAATTGCTCGACATGCGCCCATGCTGGTCGCCGTTGTAGCGATCGCCCCGGATCACGCCCTGGTCGTAACCCAGGCTGGTGCCGTACTCGGCGAACACCGGACGCAGCCATTCCAGGGTCACCGGACGGCTCCAGCGCAGGTCGTTGCGCCAGTAGCCACCACTGTCCCCCGCCAAGGATTGATCCTTGTAGCCACGAATCGATGATTCCCCGCCCAGGCTCATGCGCTGGGGGCTGAACAGCACGTCCTCGCTGCGCTGGCCGGTCATCAGGCTGCTGAAGCTGAAGGACTCGCCCCACACTTGAAACGGTTGCAGGTAGCTCACGGTGGCGGTGTATTTGCGGTAACGGGAGTTGGCCTGACCAGGGCTTGGGTCGTCGTCACCTTGGGCATCGAAGGCGCCGATGCCTTGCTGCATGCCCAAATCCAGGTTGACGAAAGCGTTGCCGACCCGACGACCGTGGTTGATGCCGAACTGGCCTTCGCTGAGGCGATTGCTGCTGACATCGAGTTTGCTGTCTTCGATGTAGCTGTTGGTACGCAGGTAGGCCAGGCCAGTGTTGAGAGAGGTTTTGCTCACCGCGTCGCGGTGGATCACCCGTTCGACACGCAACTGATGGTTCTGGCTGTCGCCGGTCTGCTTGAAATTGAAACCGTTGGCCGGGATCTGTGAGCGGTATTCGCTCTGGCTGTAGGTGTAGCTGACGTTCCACCAGCCCCAAGGCAAGTTGTAATAGAGCATGGCGTTGTTCGAGGTGTGCTGGTGGTCGGTCATCGCGTCGTGGCCGCCACGCAACATCAACTGATCGGCTAATCCCAGCGGACTGTCCCACTCGAAACGAGTGCCCCACTGTTGTTCGCCGGTGCTGCGCTGGCCGTCGTTGCTGCGGGACAGGCCGGCGCGCCAAGGCTTTTGTGGATCGTTGGTGACGCGTACTTCACTGCCTCCAACGTTCTGGCCAGGGGTCAGCTCCATTTTGGCCTGGTTCGAAGGGAGGCGATTGAGCTGGTCCACCAGTTGCTCGATTTCCCGCAGGTTGACCAGGTCGCCGGTCTTGCCGGGAAACGCCATCGCCAATTCCCGCTCGGACAACCCGCTGTTCTCGGCCCCCTTCAGGCCTTCCAGTCGTCCCTCCACCACCAACACACTCAGATGCCCGGTGGACAAATCCTGCTGCGGCAAATAGGCACGACTGGTGACCAGACCTTTCTCGATGTAGTGGTCGGTAATGACTTTGAGCAACTCGTTGAGCTGCGGCACGCCCAGGCAGTGGCCGATGTAGGGCTTGAGCAAACGCTCCTGATCGCTGGCGGACAAACTGTCGGCGCCTTTGAGTTCGACGGTCTTGATGGGAAAGCAACGGGTATCGGCAGGGACTGTCTGTTGGGTTGGCTTCGCCTCCTTGCCCGGCAGGTCCTTGAGTTCTTCCAGACGCCGGCGCTGCTCTTCGAGCAAGCGATTCTGGCGTTCGCGGATCAGGTCGGTGTCGCCGGGAGTTGGGGCGGCATGAGCCAGGGAAAGCGGAGAAAGGCACAGCAAAGCCACGCACAACCTCGCCCAAGGGGCGGGTGAGAACATGTTCGATCCCTCGAAAAAAACGATATCAAAATAGTGGCGCAATATTAATGAGCCATCATTTTGGCGTCAACTAACCGCCCACCTTCAAAGCCACCAGACGTAGCCGCTCATCGGAAATCAGAGGGTCAACAGTCCCTCGCCTGAGACCGGGAACCCCCGTCGTTTAAATGAACTTTCCCTTCGAAGCCAGCCTCCACCCTTTACCCGCCCAACAAAGGAATACGAGGCCCGAGCCATGAAAACCCTCCTCAAACTCACCCTCGCCGCCACTCTCGCCTGCGCCCTGCCCGCCTGGGCTACGTGCACGCCTGAAGAAGCCACCCTCAAGCGCGAGCAACTGGCGGATAAAGTGGCCAAGCTCACCGAGCAGGATCCGTCCAAGGCCAAGGAAATGAATGACGAATTGCAAGCCATGGATCTGGGGACTTCCAGCAAGGATCTGCCGGACAAGTGCCAATTGATCGACAAGCGCCTGCAGGAGTTGGAAGAGGCGCAGAAGAAGGCGGAGTGATCGCTGAGCTCAGGACAGCGCGCTTCTGTGGCGAGGGAGCTTGCT
>NZ_JAOSHO010000024.1 GCF_025917275.1 Pseudomonas agronomica
GTTGAATAGCATCGGTTATCTCGTGCAAATGGTAGTAACTGGAGTAACGCAATCAACTGTGGGAGCGAGCTTGCTCGCGATAGCGCAGTCACATTCAACATCCATGTTGACTGACATACCGCTATCGCGAGCAAGCTCGCTCCCACAGGGTCGTGCGGTGTTACCTGAAATCAGGCCGCGTCGCTGAAATCGTACTTCAGTTCGTTGTCCACCGCGCTGATCCGCACTCCGGCCATGGCCTTGCCTTCGAGCATGCGGGTGAGGAACTCGCGGCTCATGTCCGGCAACAGGCTGTTGGTCAGGATGGTGTCGATCATGCGCCCGCCGCTTTCGGTTTCGGTGCAACGCGAGACGATCAGGTCGATCACCGCGTCGTCGTAGTCGAAGGCGACCTTGTGGGTGCTCTCCACGCGCTTCTTGATGCGGTTGAGTTGCAGGCGGGTGATGGCCTTGAGCATCTCGTCGCTGAGCGGGTAGTACGGGATCGTCACCAGACGACCGAGCAGGGCCGGCGGGAAAATTTCCAGCAGCGGCTGGCGCAGGGCCTTGGCGATTTCTTCCGGCTCGGGCACGTTCTGCGGGTCCTTGCAGACCTGGGCGATCAGCTCGGTGCCGGCGTTGGTGGTCAGCAGGATCAAGGTGTTCTTGAAGTCGATCACTCGGCCTTCGCCGTCCTCCATCACGCCTTTGTCGAACACCTGGAAGAAGATTTCGTGCACGTCCGGGTGGGCTTTTTCCACCTCGTCCAGCAGCACCACGCTGTACGGTTTGCGCCGCACGGCTTCGGTCAGCACGCCGCCTTCGCCGTAGCCGATGTAGCCCGGTGGCGCGCCCTTGAGGGTGGACACGGTGTGGGCTTCCTGGAACTCGCTCATGTTGATGGTGATGACGTTCTGCTCGCCGCCGTACATGGCTTCGGCCAGGGCCAGGGCGGTTTCGGTCTTGCCCACGCCGGAGGTGCCGGCGAGCATGAACACGCCGATCGGTTTGCTCGGGTTGTCGAGGCCGGCGCGGGAGGTCTGGATGCGCTTGGCGATCATCTGCAAGGCGTGGTCCTGGCCGATGATGCGTTTCTTCAGGTGCTGGTCGAGGTTGAGCACGGTTTCCAATTCGTTGCGGGCCATGCGGCCCACCGGGATACCGGTCCAGTCGGCAACCACCGAGGCCACGGCCTGGTAATCCACGGTCGGCAGGATCAGCGGGTTTTCACCTTGCAGGGCCGTCAGGCGCTGTTGCAGGTCCACCAGTTTCTCGCGCAGTTCATGACTGGTTTCGCTGCCGTCCTCACTGTCCACCACGCCAACGCGCTCGCGCAGGGTGGCGCGGGTTTCCAGCAATTCGTCCACCAGGGTTTTCTCTTCGGCCCAGCGGCTTTCCAGCTCGGCCAAACGCTCGCGCTCGGCACTCAGCAGGCTTTCGCTGTGGGTCTGGCGGCTGCCGATGGCGACGCCAATCGCGTGTTCACGGGCGATGATCTGCAGTTCGGTTTCCAGCGCCTCGATGCGGCGACGGCTGTCGTCTACTTCGGCCGGTACGGCGTGCAGGCTGATGGCGACGCGGGCGCAGGCGGTGTCCAGCAGGCTCACGGATTTGTCCGGCAACTGGCGCGCGGGAATGTAGCGGTGGGACAGCTTGACCGAGGCTTCCAGGGCTTCGTCGAGGATCTGCACCTGATGGTGTTTTTCCATGGTCGAGGCCACGCCGCGCATCATCAGCAGGGCTTTGTCTTCCGACGGCTCGGCCACTTGCACCACTTGGAAACGACGGGTCAGGGCCGGGTCTTTTTCGATGTGCTTCTTGTACTCGGCCCAGGTCGTGGCGGCCACGGTGCGCAAGGTGCCGCGGGCCAATGCCGGCTTGAGCAGGTTGGCCGCGTCGCCCGTGCCGGCGGCGCCACCGGCACCCACCAGGGTGTGGGCTTCGTCGATGAACAGGATGATCGGCTTGGGCGAGGCCTGGACGTCTTCGATGACCTGGCGCAGGCGCTGTTCGAATTCACCTTTCATGCTTGCGCCGGCTTGCAACAGGCCCACGTCAAGGCTGCGCAGTTCCACGTCCTTGAGGGACGGCGGCACGTCGCCGGCGACGATGCGCAGGGCGAAGCCTTCGACCACGGCGGTCTTGCCCACGCCGGCTTCACCGGTGAGGATCGGGTTGTTCTGCCGGCGGCGCATGAGGATGTCCACCAGTTGGCGAATCTCTTCGTCACGGCCCACGATCGGGTCGAGCTTGCCGCTGCGGGCCTGCTCGGTGAGGTCGACGGTAAAGCGCTTGAGCGCCTCTTGCTTGCCCATGGCACTGGGGGCCATGGCGCCGCTGGCTTCGCCCGGCACGGCGCCGGCGTTGAAACCGTCGCTGGCGGTCAGGGCGTTTTCCGGCGAGTCGCCGACGTATTCGTCGAAACGTTCGCTCAGGGCTTCGACCTTGACCTTGTCGAACTCCGACGACAGGCCCAGCAGCGCATGGCGCAGGCTCGGCGTCTTGAGGATGCCGAGCACCAGATAACCGGTGCGCACCTGGCTTTCGCCGAACATCAGGCTGCCGTAGACCCAGCCGCGTTCCACGGCTTCTTCGACATGGGAAGACAGGTCAGTGATCGACGTCGAGCCCCGTGGCAACCGGTCCAGCGCTTCGGTCAAATCACGGGCCAGGCGCGCCGGCTCGATGTTGAACTGGCGAATGATGCGGTGCAGGTCCGAGTCCTGCAGTTGCAGCAACTGATGAAACCAGTGGGCCAGTTCCACGTAAGGGTTACCGCGCAATTTGCAGAATACGGTGGCGGCTTCGATGGCTTTGTAGGCCACGCTGTTGAGTTTGCCGAACAACGCGGCGCGACTGATTTCACCCATGCTCATGGCTCCTTGAGGTCTGTGAGGTGTTGGCCTGATCGGCGTAATGCCTGGCCAGTATTAGATCGTTGGCATCTTTTTCAGGACGTCCCAGCCAGGTGTTGAAGCCCAGGCGGAAACGGCCATTGAGTTGTAGTGCGGGCACTTCGGGCTGTTCCAGGACCAGGTTCAGGTCCCAGTCCAGCTCGTGGCCCAGGTATTCGGCGACCCAGGCCACCAGCTCGTTGAACGGTTGGCTGCCGGGCAGCATGCCCATGTAGTCGACGAGCTTGAGTGGCCCCAGGCGAATGCGGAATTTGTGCTGGCGATCCCAGACGAAACGGCCCAGGCAGAAGTCCACGCCCAGTTGAGCGTTGACGCCCACGCGGCTGCGTTCCGGCAGTTCCAGCCATTGGCCGACGTATTCTTCGATCTCCACCGGCAGGCCGAAGTACTCGCTGAGGATCGCCTTCAAGCCGTCCGGGTAACGGGTTTGCGCCGAGAGGTGGCCGCTGTAGTGCAGCTTCGCCGTGTCGGGGATCAACCCCTGGTTGAGCAGGCTCGGCATGCCCCGGCCGCTGAGTGCCGCCAGGCGCGCCGACCAATAGTCATCGTCCGGGCGATCATGGCTGACCGTTGGCCGCGCTTCGGCCCAGGCCCGGTAGAACAGGCTGAGCAGGCGATGGTGGAACACGTCGAGGAAGCGCTTGCTGGTGCTGTCGCCATTGTTGCGCTGACGTTCGCGCACGTACTCGGTGATGTGCAGCGGCATCGGGCCGTTGGGGCCGCCGAGGCCGAAGAAGAACTGCTCCAGGCGCGCCGGCGCACCGTCCACGCCCGGTTGCACCGAGGCCAGTGTCGCGGGGGCGAAGGTGCACTCGGCCTGTTGCCCGAGGCGCAACGGGTCATCGGCCAGGCGCAGGGAATGGCCCAGCCGCGGCAGCTCGGGCGTTTCGCATTCAATGCGCCGCAACGCCTGGAAGAAGTCGTATTCCCAGGGTTCCTGGTGCATCGCTTCCAGGGTACTCACAGGGTCGGACGACGTCCGGGCTTGGCTTTCCATCGCATGATCTCGCCGCGTTCGGTGGTACGGATCACCGTCTCGGTAAAACTGTTGATCGACACGTAGCGTGCCAGGAAGCGTTCCAGCACCGCGCCGAGCAGGAACACCCCGGTGCCGCGAAACGCGTTTTCATCGAATTCCAGGGTGATCTCCAGGCCACGTCCGAAGACGATCGGCCCGGGCATCGGCAGGCGCCGGGTGCAGGGCTTGCTGCTGACCTCGCGCAGGCCTTCGATCTGCAATTGCAGCGCCGCGTCGTTGCTGTCGCCGTACAGGCGCAGCAGTTCACGCAGCGCGGCGGCGCCCTGGCCTTGCTCGCTCAATGACAAGTAGTTCAGCGACAACTGGCTGATCAACCGCCAGGCCTTGGCATCGTGGGCATGGCTGGCCCGCGGCCGACTGGGCCCGGCGACGCAGCGCACCGCGCCCACCGGCGCACTGTCGGCGAGGGTGAAGTCGGTCTTGCCATTGCCCACGCTCATGAACAGCGGCAGGTCGCGGTTGGTGCACAGCGCGGTCACGCCCAGCTGGCGCAAGTCGTGGCGATAGGGCGCTTGCTGGCTGTCCACGAGGCTGACAAAGGTCTCGCTGCCGACGTAGGTTGAGCGCGGGCCGTTGCGGCGTTGGTCGCTGGATAGCACGCGGGGTTCGCGCCGTACGGTGTAATAGGCCTTGTCGCGCCCATAGCGGGACGGATCGCGCACGGCATAGAACGGCAGGAACGGTTGCTCCGGCCCGGTGCCGTGGCCGGTCAGCCCGGTCAGCGAATGCACTTCGAAATCCATCGGCCGGGTGCGGTCGGCAATCACGTGGTGTTCATTGACCCGGTCCGACAAGTGAATGCGGTCCAGGCGCTTGGGAAACAGGTTGATCGCCGGGGTGCAGAACGGCAGGAACTGCGAGGCGCCGACGCTGCCTTCCAGGCTCGGATCGTGACGGTCGAACAGCACGATCAACTCCAGTTCCTGGCCGTCGCAGCGCTTGACCGCGCGACTCAACTGGGTGAAGTCGACAAACAGGAAACGGTGGGGCAGGGCGAAATATTCCTGCAGCAGGCGATAACCCTGGAATGCCCGCGACACCACTGGCAGCGCGGCCTCGGCGTCATCGAAACCCTGGGAGCGCAACGCATCCTGGGGCAGCCGTTCGACCCAATTGCCGCCGGGCTGGCGCGCGAACACCGCGCAGGCGTTGCCCAGCAGTTGTTCGTAAAGACGGAAGGGCTGCTCGTCAGCGCCGCTGAGGTACAGCGGCAGGTTGTCCAGGGCCAGGCTGTTGAATGGCAGCTCGGCGCCGGTGCGCAGGGTCAGGCGCAGGCCGGCCTTGGCTTTCGGTTCGCTGGCGGCCAGGCGCCCGAGCACGGCGGACGGATTGCCGAAATATTCGGCCTGGCTGACCTGCAACGGCCACAACGTCACCGCGTGGGCGGTGCGGTACTCGCAGCAGGTCTGGGATTCGCGACCCAGGGCGGCGCGCATGATGGTGTCGCGGGGCAGCGGGAAACCACTGCTCAGGGAGCCTTCGTCCGGGTCGGCCTGCATCTGCACCACGGTCATCGACGGTGTCGGCGCCAGGTAGTGCGGGTAGGCGATCTCCAGCAAGTTGTGGGTGAAGGTCGGGTACTCGGCGTCGAGCTTGAGTTGCACCCGCGCCGTCAGATAGGCGAAGCCTTCCAGCAGGCGCTCGACATACGGGTCGGCGCAGTCCATGCCGGCCAGGGTCAGCCGGCTGGCGATCTTTGGGTATTCCTTGGCGAACTCCGCGGCGCTTTCGCGCACGTGGTGCAGTTCCTGGTTGTACAGCTCCAGCAGGCGCGGGTTCATGGGCGTCTCCGCTGGTCGGCGTTGACCACGCGCACGTGGCCGGTTTCCAGGTCCAGGTCGGTTTGCAGCATCAGGCGCAGCGGCACCGGCTGCGCCCAGAGATCGCCTTCGATCTCGAAGCTCAGGGCGTTGTGGTTCATCTCGGCCGTCGCCCGGGCCCGCACGCGCAAGGTGTGGCGCAGGATGCGCGGCTCGAACGTGGCGATGGCCTGGTGGATCAAGGTTTCCAGCGCGGGGACATCAACGTTCGAAGCACTGTTGCCCGCCAGCGCCGGCAGCCCGAAATTCACCACCGACGTGCCCGCCGCCGTGTGCAGCGTGGCATCGTCGTCGAGCAGCGAAGTGGTGTTGAGCAGCCATGCCAGGTCACGCAGCACCGAGGCTTTCAACTGGGTAAGGGACAGCACGCGTTTGTCGGCGCTTTCCTTGGGATTGGTCGGATCGTCGTCGGTCAGCCGGTCCAGCAGGGACGGTTGCAGGCGATCGCGGGTGGCGATTTCGGTTACCACGAGAAAGGCGCTACATACATTTTTTGGTCGCCGCCGGAGCCGCAAGCCGCATAGACGCTGACCGTTCCCGCCTCGAAACCTGCCGGCATCTGACGAATAGCCTGCATTTTGCTCAGGCAATCGCGGCTGGGGGCCGGCATGTGTTCGCTGCGCCAAACCGCGAATATAGGGATGTTGTTGAACATTTCCACGCGCAGTTTCTGCTGTTTATCCAGACTAAAGCCGCAAGGCCATTCCATGTCCAGTTTCATGCGGCTCTGGTCAGGTTTTACCAGTGTGCACTGGCCTTGGTCGTCGACTAGCTTGAGCTGCTGACCAACGAAATCGGCTTGCGTGGTCAGCGTATCGGCATGCTCGGCGCATGCGCTCAGGCTGATCAGGCTTGTCGCCAGGCATAGGGCGAGCGCGGGCTTCTTCATTAGATGAGCTCCCAGAACCAGACCTTCTTGGAACGGTAGAACAGGTCGCTGGTTTGGGTCAGACCACGATTCCATAAATCGATATGGTCGCCGCTACGACCTTCCGGGGTCTCTCCTGACTGTTGGAAACAATCCTTGAAGAAAATCAACCCGGTCTTGCCCATCAACTTCTGCCGGTCGGCGGCGCTATTGCTGAGGATGGTCGGACGCCCCAGATGGTTCTTCCACAACCAGTTCGCCAGCGATTCGGCGCCCCTGGCGTGTTCATGGGCACACTTGGGATCGGTGTAGGTGGACTTGTTGACCTTGATGGACTTCTCCGCGTTGAGCGTCAGGCTCATGCGAATCGCGCACTGGTTCGCCCAAGGACCGTCGCAAGGTTTCGCGTCGGGATGGGTCACCAGCAAATCGGAATAGGCTTTCCACAAATTGATAAACGAAGGCTTGGCCATGACTCAGGCACCGGACAGAAGAGGATGGGATGCGAGCAAGCACCAAACACCCCCGGCGCGTGGCACCGGGGGTGTGTTCGATTACACCTTGACGTTCTGACGGATGTTCCAGCCGAACTTGACCGGGCCGCCTTCCTTGGTGCCGTCGGCTTTCTGCGGCTGGTAGTCGACCAGCACCTTGGCGAAGTTCAGGGTGATGTTTTCGGTCAGGCGATCATCGCTGCCCGAGCCACCGGTGCTCAGGGAAGTGATCAGCACTTCTTCCAGGTTGATGATCATGTATTCGACCTGGTTTTCACCGCCGGCCTTGCGTACGGTCAGCTTGACCTTGTCGACGTGCTTGCCGCTGGCGCAGTGCATCATCAGGTTCGGCGACGCCTTGTCGACGTACTTGGTCAGCGACAGGTCCTGGATATTGACCTTGCCCGCGCCACCGCCGCTGCCGACGTGCATGTTGCCGGACTGGGACATGCCCCAGCTCCAGTTCAGGACGTCGATCTCGTCCTTGTGGGCCTTGTCCATGGACTCGCCCTTGATGTCGCCAATCTTGATGAAAATATCAACAGCCATGTTTTCTCCCTGTGTGGTCTCTACCACATTGTTTGGTTGACGCTGACCTTGCGAAATTACTGCTGTTGAACGTTACGCAGGCGATCTCCAATCCACTGAAGATCCCCTGTGGGAGCGAGCTTGCTCGCGATGGCGGTGGATCAGTTGTCATGAGCATGCCTGACACTCCGCTATCGCGAGCAAGCTCGCTCCCACATTGGCCCTTGTACCGCTCAGTAAAGCTTTACGCGCCCTTGGCCGAAGGCAGTTTCGATACCAGGCGCAGCGACACGGTCAGCCCTTCGAGCTGGTAGTGCGGGCGCAGGTAGAACTTGGAGTTGTAATACCCCGGGTTGCCTTCGACTTCTTCGACGATCACTTCAGCGGCAGCCAACGGATGCTGGGCCTTGGTGGTCTCGGTGGAGTGCGCCGGATCGCCGTCGACGTAGTTGAGGATCCAGTCCTGCAACCAGCGCTGCATCTCGTCCTTCTCTTTGAAGGAACCGATCTTGTCGCGCACGATGCACTTCAGGTAATGGGCGAAACGGCAGGTGGCGAACAGGTACGGCAGGCGCGCGGCCAGGTTGGCGTTGGCGGTGGCGTCCGGGTCGTCGTATTCGGCCGGTTTCTGCAGCGACTGGGCGCCGATGAACGCGGCGAAGTCGGTGTTTTTCTTGTGCAGCAGCGGCATGAAACCGTTCTTCGCCAGTTCCGCTTCACGGCGGTCCGAAATGGCGATCTCGGTCGGGCACTTCATGTCCACGCCGCCGTCGTCGGTCGGGAACGTGTGGGCCGGCAGGTTTTCCACTTCACCGCCCGACTCCACGCCACGGATGCGCGAGCACCAGCCGAAGTGTTTGAAGGAACGGTTGATGTTCACCGCCATCGCGTACGCAGCGTTGGCCCAGGTGTACTTGGAGCTGTCGGCGCCGTCGGTGTTTTCTTCGAAGGCGAAGGCTTCCACCGGATCGGTCTTGGCGCCATACGGCAGGCGCGCCAGGAAACGTGGCATGGTCAGGCCGATGTAGCGCGAGTCTTCCGATTCACGCAGCGAACGCCAGCCGGCGTATTCCGGGGTGGTGAAGATCTTGGTCAGGTCGCGCGGGTTCGACAGTTCCTGCCAGGAGCCCATGCCCATCACGGTCGGCGAAGCAGCGGCAATGAACGGTGCGTGCATCGCGGCGCAGACTTTCGACAGTTCGCCCAGCAGTTCCACGTCCGGTGGCGACTGGTCGAAGTAGTAGTCGCCCACCAGGCAGCCGTAAGGCTCGCCGCCGAACTGGCCGTATTCTTCTTCGTACATCTTCTTGAAGATCGGGCTCTGGTCCCACGCGGTGCCCTTGAATTTCTTCAGGGTCTTGTGCAGGTCGGGCTTGGAGATGTTGAGCACGCGGATCTTGAGCTGCTCATCGGTCTCGGTGTTGTTGACCAGGTAGTGCAGGCCACGCCAGGCGCTTTCCAACTGCTGGAAATCCGGGTGGTGGATGACCTGGTTGACCTGGGCGGTGAGCTTGGCGTCGATGGCGGCGATGATCGACTCGATCGACTTGATGGCGTCGTTGGACACCAGGTCGGTCTGCGCCAGGGCCTGTTCGGCCAGGGTGCGAACGGCGGTCTCGACGGCTTCGCGGGCGCGTTCGGTCTTGGGTTTGAATTCTTGCAGCAACAGCGAGGCGAACTCGCTGGTTTCTTCGGTGGCGCCCAGGTTCTGGGGCTGATTGTCGCGTACCAAATCGTTCATGATCGTTAGTCCTTAAGCCTTGGGCTCTGCGTCGGCGGGCTTCGGCGCGCTCGCCAGGGCCTGCAACAGCGCTGGGTCCTTGATCGCCTTCATGATGATTTCCTCGGCGCCGGTCTTGCCGTCCATGTAGGTCAGCAGGTTGGCCAACTGAGTGCGCGCTTCGAGCAGCTTGTTCAGCGAATCGACCTTGCGCGCCACGGCTGCCGGGCTGAAGTCGTCCATGCTTTCGAAGGTCAGGTCCAGGCTCAGGTTGCCTTCGCCGGTCAGTTCGTTAGGCACGTGGAACGCCACGCGCGGCTGCATGGCCTTGAGGCGCGAGTCGAAATTGTCGACATCGATCTCGAGGAACTTGCGATCGGCCACCGGTGCCAGAGGCTCGGCGGGCTTGCCGGCGAGGTCGGCCATGACGCCCATGACGAAGGGCAACTGGACCTTTTTCTCGGCGCCGTAGAGCTCGACGTCGTACTCGATCTGCACTCGAGGCGCGCGGTTGCGCGCGATGAATTTCTGAGAACTTTGCTTCGCCACGTTGCTGCTCCTGGTCGCTTGAGCGACGGTGTTGGCGTCATCGGGGGTACCCATGACGTGACTGCGTGATCCGCTCGCTTTTTATTCGCTTTCCGGGCCGCGCAGGTTTTCAAATTGACTCATGCCGTCGGGAATCAGATTGCGCACGATCGCCGCAAAGTCGGCGTGCACCAGATTCTTCGCCCGGTTCAACAGCACCGGCAGCGGGCTGGAGGGCTCGTGGCGGGTGTAGTACGCCAGGATCCGGTCCAGGCTGCGCAGCACGTCGTCACGGTTGTTGATTTCCCCCGGGACGGTACTGTTGCGCGGCGCGCTCGGTGCGCTGGTGTGTTCAGCCGGCGCGGTGTGGTCGGGTTCGACGGGATCGGCGAGGTCGCTGTCGCCGCTCTGTGGGGCGAACTGACCGAGAATCTGCAGGGCCATCTTCAGCGGTTGTTTCAACGGGCCGAGGTCCACGCCCTGGGCGGAACCGACCTGGTCGCTGACTTGCTGTTCGATGGCTTCGGCGGCGCTGCGGGCTTCGAGCAGGGCGGCACGGATGGTTTCCAACTGCTCGGGATCGCTGTCGAGCAGGGCCCCGGCAAGCTGTTCGGCACCGAGGCTTTCATCGGCAAAACTCTGCAAGCCGCTGGCATTGGCGGCGGCGCGCAGGCTGACGGCACCGAATGTCCGCGAGCGGGCCAGGATGCTTTCGCGCAGCAAGCGAATGGTGACGTCAGAGGTCAGGCCGGCGAGGGCATTGATGCGCACGGTGGGGTCGTTATCGTCATCGGCGTCCAGGCGCGGATGCAGATCAGCCCAATACTGCTTGAGCAGTTCGCTGATCAGCGTCAGTACGCGGGCGAGGCCGGGAATGCCTTCCAGGGCCAGGGAGCTTTGCAACAGGAAATGGGTGATGCGCAGGTCTTTGCTGCGTTGCAGCAGGTCCAGGCTCTGCTGCTGGATGCTGCGCCACTCGGGAGGTTCGGCAGGCAGGATCGAATCGCCCATGCTGCGCTCGGGTTGGCCCCGAGAGTCGCGTTCCAGGCGCAAGAAATCCGCGTCATATTCCAGGTCTTCACCGCAAGGCGAATTCGCGGAAACGGCGGCGAGCAACAAAGGCACATCCACTTGGATCGATCTCCCTATCACCCGCTGAAGAAGTCGGGCAGTGCACACGCAAGTTTCGGATGAAACTTCACATGTTCCTTGACGATAATGGCGCTATAAGTGCGAGATGATCTTAAAGTGCCATCATGTATATTCAAGAAGTTGTGCATTTTTGGTGTAGTACTTATCCGTTGTCAAGGTAAGCTATTTCGCCGATGTGACAGTTGTGAGGTGCTTAACAACCCGCGCGACCCATGGGTCGAAGCGCGCACCGATGCAGGGTTTTTGTCATGCGGGCCGGTTAAGATCAGCAATCGTGCTGGCAAAAAGCCGTTTCGGGTTGTTTGCAAGGTGTGTGGCGCATAGCCGGCGCCGCTCCCAATGTATCGTCGGCGACAAGAAGTATTCAGCAAGGAGGCGAGATGCCGCTGTGTTTGACTATCACTAGTTATCACAAGATTACCCCCGGACAGTGCTCTGAAAAGACCTTGGGCCAGGGAGTGATGGCAATTGGCCGCAATTCCGATAATGACTGGGTATTGCCGGATCCGGAGCGCCTGGTCTCGGGCAAACATTGCGTTATCCAATATAAGGATGGGCGCTACTACTTGACCGATAACAGCACTAACGGTGTGGAATTGGTCAAGGCCGGTATTCGCCTTCGCAAAGGTAACAGCGAGCCGTTGCAGGACGGCGAAGTGATCCGCATCGGTGACTACGAGATCCAGGCGCGGGTGGACTTCGACCTGCCGATGACCGACAGCAACCCGTTCGCCGAAGCCCCCAGCAGTTTCGAAGCCTTGATGGGACGCCAGAGTGCCCCCGTGCATACGCCTTCGCCAATGCCCGTGAGTACGCCGGCGCATTTCCAGGGCGTGTCGTCGATGGACACGCTGCCTGACCTGTTCGATTTCCTTGCGCCGACCAGCGTCCCGCCGGCCACCCAGCCGGACCATGTGCCGGCCGAGCAGCATGATTTCCGTCCGCCTACGCCGATTCCACGCCCGAGCCCACCTCCAATGACTGAGCCGGTGTTCGAGCCGGTGGCCGTGACGTCCGCCCCGGTCATCCCGGATGACTGGGACCCGTTCAGCGACAAGCCCGTGGTGGTGGCACCGATACCCGTCGCGCCGCTGCCTGAGCCGGTTTCCATGCCGCCGCTGCCGGTGCTTGAACCAGTACCCCCGCCGCCGATCCCTGTGGTTGAAGTTGTTGCGCCGATTGAATCCGCGCCACAGCAAGAAGCGCCGGTCAGCCGCGTCGAGCCGACAGCCACCCCGGCGCAAACCTCTCAACCGGACCTGCTGCAAGCCTTCCTGCGTGGCGCCGGGCTGGATCAGTTGCGCCTGGACAAGGCCAACGCCGAAGCCCAGATGGATAGCATCGGTCGCAGTTATCGGCTGATGGTCGAAGGCCTGATCGATGTACTGCGCGCCCGCAGCAGCCTCAAGGGTGAATTCCGCATCCAGCAGACGATGATCCAGCCGGTGGAAAACAACCCGCTGAAGTTCGCCCCCAATGTCGACGAAGCGCTGCTGTTGCTGCTGCGCCATGGCAACCAGGCGTTCATGGCGCCGGATGCGGCGGTGCGCGACAGCTTCGATGATCTGCGTGCCCACCAACTGGCGGTGATGGCCGGCGTGGAAGCGGCGATCAAGCATTTGCTGGCGCGTTTCGAGCCGGCGCAACTGGAAGAGCGCATGGGCAAGCCCGGTGGGCTGTCGGGCATTTTCAGCGGCTCGCGACAGGCCCAGTACTGGCAGCAATTCACCGAGCTCTACAGCAACATTTCCCGCGAGGCCCAGGAGGATTTCCAGGACCTGTTCGGTCGCGAATTCAGCCGCGCCTACGAAGAGCACAGCACACGACAGCGACGCCGTTGAGCGGCGCCGTCTTATAACAATACTGATCAAGTCAACAACGGATAGCTCAAACGTCATTGAGGACGCAGGATGATTCCCAGGTTTTTACTCGCAGTCGCCGCCGCGCTTCTGCTGACGGCGTGCGCCAAGGATGCGGCCCCACCCCAGCCCGAAGAAGCTGAGGCCGACACCGCCGCCATCGAGTTGCATTTCCATGCCATTGCCGGCCTCAACCCCGGTGCCACCGGCCAGCCGGCCCCGGTCCGGGTGCGCATTTTCGAACTGAAGAATGCCGCGACCTTTGGCCGTTCGGATTATTTCGCCTTGGCCGAGCGAGCCCAGGCCACCCTCGGCGCCGACCTGATCGACCAGGACGAAGTGCTGATCCAGCCCGGCCAGCAATTGAGCCTGCAACGCGACCTCGACCCTTCCACGCGGCACATCGGAATCCTGGTGGGCTATCGCGAGCTGGACCAGTCGCTGTGGCGCACGGTGATGAATGTCCCGCCGCGCCAATACACCGAATACCAGATCAGCCTCGACGTGCGCGCCGTGCGCAGCGCCGTCGTCGTTACCCCATCCAGCCCTGCCCAATAAGCAATCGGAGCCCCCATGTCCTGGAACAATCGCGTGGTCTGGTCGGAAGGCATGTTCATTGGAACGCAGCACTTCCAGCAGCATGACCGTTACCTGGAGAACCTCATCGACGCCCGCAGCCGTCCGCTGTCAGCCGGCGCCTGGGGTTTTTCCGAATTGCTCATCGACCAGGGCCTGCTGGCCCAGGGCAAGCTGGCGATCATTTCGGCACGCGGCCTGTTGCCGGACGGCACGCCGTTCAACATTCCCCAGGATGACCTGGCGCCAACGCCGCTGAACGTCGACGACAACCTGCGCGATGGCGTGGTGTACCTGGCCTTGCCGCTTAAGCGCGCCGGTTCCCGCGACACCGTGGATGAAGGCGAGGACCTTGGCGCGGCGCGTTATGTCAGCCAGGTCTGCGAAGTGCGCGACGACAACGCGCCGTTCGAAAACCGCGCGCCCGTGGCCCTCGGTTCCCGGGCGTTGCGCTTGTTGACCGAACAGGATGGCATCGGCGACTACGCCGCGATTGGCGTGGTGCGCATCAAGGAAAAACGTGCCGACCGTGCGTTGGTGCTCGACGATGCCTACATCCCGCCGCTGCTGGACGTCATCGCCTCCAAGCCACTGGCGGCGTTTCGCAGCGAACTGCTGGGCCTGCTGCATCAACGTGGCGAAGCCCTGGCTGGGCGGGTGGTGGCGTCCGGTGCCGGTGGCGCTTCGGAGATCGCCGATTTCATGCTGCTGCAACTGGTCAACCGCGCCCAGCCGCTGATCCAGCACCTGAGCCAGTTGAGCCCGCTGCACCCCGAGCGTTTCTACAGCGAACTGGTCAGCCTGGCCGGCGAGTTCTCCACCTTCACCGCCTCCGGCCGACGACCGCAGCAATATCCGCCTTACCAGCACGATGACCTGGCGCTCAGCTACGCGCCGGTGATGCAGGCCCTGCGTGAAGCCTTGTCGATGCTGATCGACAGCAAGGCCACGCCGATCCCGATTGTCGAGAAAGCCTACGGCATCCACGTGGCGATGCTGGCCGACAAGACCCTGCTCGACAGCGCCAGCTTCATTCTCGTGGTGCGCGCCGACGTGCCCGCCGAAACCCTGCGCGGCCGCTTCGGCCAGCAGAGCAAGGTCGGTTCGGTGGAGCACATCCGCGACCTGGTCAACCTGCAACTGCCGGGCATCGGCCTCCTGCCGTTGCCGGTGGCGCCACGTCAGCTGCCGTACCACGCCGGTTCCACCTATTACGAATTGGACCGGGGCAGCGACCACTGGCAGCAACTCAGCAACTCCGGTGGCTTTGCGTTCCATATCGCCGGCCAGTTCCCAGGGTTGAACCTGGCGTTCTGGGCGATCCGAGGATAAACCGCGATGAGCAACGACGATCGTACCCAGTTCATGCCGACGCCCGGTGGCCGTGGCGCGGATCCGTTCCGTCCGGACCCGGCACGCCAGCAGCCGGCACCCGCGCCGGCGCCGTTGTCGATGCCGGCCGCGCCGGTCCTGACCGGCAAGGCCCAAGGCCTCAATCCGCTGGAAAGCGCGGCCGGCCCGTTGCTGGCCCTGCTGACGCGCCTGCGCAACACCATCGCCCACCCGGCGCCGGCCAGTCTGCGAGCGCAACTGTTGGCGTACCTGCGCCAGTTCGAAGAGCGCGCCGAGGCCGCCGGCGTGGTGCGCAACGACGTGTTGCTGGCCCGCTACGCCTTGTGCACCGCGCTGGATGAGGCAGTGTTGAGCACGCCGTGGGGCGGCACCAGCGACTGGGGCAAGCAGAGCCTGTTGATCACCGTGCACAACGAAGCCTGGGGCGGCGAGAAGGTGTTCCAGCTGCTGGAGCATTGCCTGCAAAGCCCGCGCGAGCGCCTGTATCTGCTGGAGCTCTTGTACCTGTGCATGTGCCTCGGTTTTGAAGGCCGTTATCGGGTGATGAACGACGGCCGCAGCCAACTCGAAGCGTTGCGCGAGCGCACCAGTGCGGTGATCCGCAGCGCCCGTGGCGACTATGAACGCGAGTTGTCGCCGCACTGGCGCGGCGTCACCGTGGCCCGCGATCGACTGGCGCAATTCATGCCGCCGTGGATCGCCGTGGCCATCGGCGTGGCTTTGCTGCTGGCGCTGCTGTTCGGCCTGCGCATGAAACTGGCCGCCGATGCCGAGCCGGTGTTCAAGAACATCCATTTCCTCGGTGAAATCCCGGTGCAGACCATTGACCGTCCGGTGGTGCAGCCGAAAGTGATCGAGCGCCCACGCCTGGCCGGTTTCCTTGCCGATGAAATCCGCTCCGGCAAGGTCGCCGTGGAAGACGCCGTCGATCGCTCGGTGGTGACCATCCGTGGCGATGAACTGTTCGCCTCCGGCAGCGCCAGCATCAAGGATGATTTCCAACCGCTGATGCTGCGCATCGCCGATGCCGTGCGCAAGGTCAAGGGCCAGGTGCTGGTGACCGGCCACAGCGACAACCGTCCGATTGCCACGTTGAGGTTCCCGTCCAACTGGGCCTTGTCCGAAGCACGGGCGCGGTCGGTGCTGGACATTCTTTCGGCCAAGACCGGCCAGCCCGAGCGCTTCAGCGCCGAGGGCCGCAGCGACACCGAGCCGCTGGCGTCCAACGCCACGACCGAGGGCCGTGCGCGCAATCGTCGGGTTGAAATCACAGTGTTGGCGGAGGGGGTCGAGTGAAGGCGTTTTTCAGTTTCATGATCCGCTGGGTCATTCCATTGCTGGGGCTGATTGCCCTGAGCCTGATCATCTGGTTCGTTGGCCCGCTGCTCGATTGGCTGGTGCCTGAAGGGCGGCGCTGGACGTTGATCATCCTGGTGTTCGCGGTGTGGATCGCCTACCGCGTGTTCCGTATTATCCAGGCGCGCCGTCAGGCGGCCGAAGTGATGCGCAGCCTGGCCGCGCAGACCCCGCCCGACCCCACCAGCATCGCCACCGCCGAGGAACTCGAAACCCTGCGCCAGCGCATGGACGAAGCCCTGGCCTTGCTCAAGAAAGCCAAGCTCGGCGGCGACGAGCGTCGCAACCTCTACGAACTGCCGTGGTACGTGATCATCGGCCCGCCCGGTTCCGGCAAGACCACCGCGCTGGTCAACTCCGGCCTGCATTTCCCGTTGGCCGCGCAGCTCGGCGCCGGTGCCGTGCGCGGCGTCGGCGGCACACGCAACTGCGACTGGTGGTTCACCGACCAGGCGGTGCTGCTCGACACCGCTGGCCGCTACACCACCCAGGACAGCGACGCGACCGTCGATAAAGCCGCGTGGCTGGGCTTCCTCGGCCTGTTGAAAAAGCAGCGGGCGCGACGGCCGATCGACGGCGCGTTCATCGCCATCAGCCTCTCGGACCTGCTGCTGGGCAGCGACGCCGAACGCGCCGCCCACGCCGCCGCGATTCGCCTGCGGATCCAGGAGTTGTACACCCAGCTGGGCGTGCGTTTCCCGGTGTACCTGATGCTGACCAAGCTCGACCTGGTGCCCGGCTTCATGGAGTACTTCGACAGCCTGAGCAAGGAAGAGCGCGCCCAGGTCTGGGGCATGACCTTCGCCCTGGACGATGGCAAGAGCAACGACAGCCCGTTGGCGCACCTGCAAAGCGAATTCGCCCTACTGGAGCAGCGTCTCAACGACCGCTTGGTGGAACGCCTGCAACAAGAGCGCGACCCGGCGCGGCGCGACCTGATCTACGGCTTCGCGCAGCAGTTCGGAGCGCTGAAGGACTGCCTGCAAAGCTTCCTCGACGGCGTGTTCAAACCCAACGCCTTCGAAGAGCGGGTGTTGCTGCGCGGCGTGTATTTCACCAGCGGCACCCAGGAAGGCAGCCCGATCGATCGCCTGATCGGCTCCATGGCCCAGAGTATGAACCTGGACCGCCAGCACCTGGCGCGCCAGACCGGCACCGGGCGCAGCTACTTCATCGAAAAACTCTTCAGCGCCGTGGCGTTTGCCGAGCGCGGGCTGGTGGGCGTCGACCCGAAGGTCGAGCGTCGACGCAAATGGATCGCCCGTGGCGTGCTCGCGTCCACCGTCGTGCTGGTGTTGGTGGTCAGCACGTTGTGGTGGGTCAGCTACCGCGCCAACCAGGCCTACATCGCCCAGGTCGATCAGAAAGTCGCGCCGCTGGGCCAGACCGTGCAGAACCTCAGCCCGGCCCAGCGCGACGTCCTTGCGGTGTTGCCACTGCTCAATGCCGTCAAGCATTTGGCCGGCGACGCGCCCGACTGGGCCGAAGGCCTGGGCCTGTATCAGGGCGACATGCTCGAAGCGGAGTCCGGCAGCGTCTACCGCAAGCTGTTGATCGCGGTGTTCGCGCCACGCCTGCTGACGCGCATCGAAGAGCAACTGCACAGCGGCGGCAATTCGGACTTCCTCTACGAAGGCTTGAAGGCTTACCTGATGCTCGCCGACAACGAGCATTACGACGCCGACTTCATCAAGGCCTGGATCGCTTTGGACTGGGACCGCAGCCTGCCGCGCGACCTGCCGGCCGAGCAGCGCCAGGCCCTGACCGGGCATTTGCAGGCCCTGTTCGAGCGGCGTCCGCCGACCGCGCGCCTGGACCCACGCCTGATCGAAGACCTGCGCCGGCAGTTGCAACAACTGCCGGTGGCCCAGCGTGTCTATGACCGCATCAAGCGCCAGAAGCTGCCGGACGGCATCCCGGACTTCCGCATCAACGAAGCCGCCGGACGTGACGCCGCGCTGGTGTTCAGCCGCAAGAGCGGCAAGCCGTTGGGCGAACCGTTGAGTGGCTTCTTCACCGTCAAGGGCTACCGCCAGGGCTTCTTGCTCAGCAGCCTGAGCCAGACCGGCACCCTGGCTGAAGAGCAATGGGTACTGGGCCACGAAGAGGCCGACCAGCAGAACGTCGCCAGCCTGGCCGCCGATGTGCGTCGCTTGTACTTCCAGGACTACATGCGCCAATGGGACGCCTTGCTGGCCGACATCGACTTCGTGCCGATCACCAGCGTGGCCCAGGCCGCCGACGTGCTGCGGGTGATTTCCGGCCCGACCTCACCGTTGAAAAAACTGCTGGTGGCGGTGGCCAAGGAAACCGACCTGCAACAGGATGAACGCCTGCTGGCCGCACAAGGCGCGCCGGTGGAAGGTGGCGTGGACAAGCTCAAGGAACGCCTGGGCAGCCTGCTCGGCCAGGAACAGGCGACGTCGAACGCGCCGGCGGCGAGCGATGACCCGATCACCGCGCATTTTGCCGAGCTCAACAGCATCGTCAACAAGAACGAAGGCGAACCGGCGGCCATCGACGGCCTGCTGTCCGACATGAATGCGCTGTACGTGCAAGTCAGCGCCATGGTCGGTGCCAGTGGCGACGCCTTGCTCGGCGAGGCCAAGAACCAGGCGTCGGCCGCCGCGACCCGCGTCAGTCTCAATGCCGAACGCCAGCCGCCGCTGGTGCAGGGCCTGGTCAAGTCGGTGGTCAACTCCACCACCAACACCATGATGGGCGGGGTGCGCAATCAACTGAACGCCGCCTGGACCAGCGAAGTGGTGAACATCTATCGCCAGTCCCTGGCCGGGCGTTATCCGATGTCGCCGGGCAGTGCGCGGGACGCGACCCTGGATGACTTCGGCCAGTTCTTCGGCGTCGGCGGGGTGATGGACAACTACTTCCGCAAATACCTGCAACCGTACGTGGACACCTCGACGCAGACTTGGCGCTGGCAGCCGGGCGCGGCGCAGAAGCTCGGCATTTCCCCGGGTGTGCTGCAGACCTTCCAGCGCGCGGCGACCATCCGCGATGCGTTCTTCCGTTCCGGCGGCACGCAGCCGATGGTGCGCTTCGAGCTCAAGCCAGTGGCGATGGATTCGACCATCACCCAATTCCTCCTCGACCTCGACGGCCAGCAGTTGAGCTACGACCACGGCCCGAGCCGCCCGACCGCCATGCAGTGGCCGAACCCCGGCAGCATTGGCGTAGTGCGGATCTCGATCATGCCACCGTCGTCCAGCGGTCGTTCCGGCATCACCCTGGACGGGCCGTGGGCCTGGTTCCGCCTGCTGGAGCAATCGGACCTGACCGCCGGCAACTCGCCGGACCGCTTCAACCTGCGGCTGCGGGTCGATGGCGCCAGCGCCTCTTACGAGTTGCGCGCCAACAGTGCGTTCAACCCGTTCAAGAGCCGCGTGCTCAGCGGGTTCAGCCTGCCGGAGCGTCTATGAGTACGCCGGGCTTCTATGGCAAGTTGGCCAGTCGCGGGGATTTCGTCAGTCGCGGCTTGCCCCAGAGTTTTATCGGGCCGTGGGACTCCTGGCTGGCGGCGGGTTTGCTGGCCAGCCAGGCCAGCCTCGGCGAGCGTTGGCTGGACGCCTATCTGGTCAGCCCGCTGTGGCGCTTCATGGTCGCACCCGGCGTATGCGGGCCGGACGCTGCCGTTGGCGTGGTGATGCCGAGCATCGACCGGGTCGGGCGCTATTTTCCGCTGACCGTCGCGGTGTTGCTTGAGCCCGACGCTGACCCGGCGTCCGTGGTCGGCGGCGCGGACGACTGGTTCGAGCGGGTCGAAAACCTGTTGCTGAGTACGTTGAGCGTCGAGGCCAGTTTCGAGGCGTTCAACGAACAATTGGAAACCCTGGGCAGCCCGATGTACCTGCCACGCACCCCAAGCAGCCGTTTTGCCAGCCTGCATCGCTTCGATGCCACCGACCCGCAGCGACGCATGGGCGCCCTGGCCGAGTCGGCCTGCGAAGGCGCGAGCCTGTGGTGGGGCCAGGGCTCGGAGCGCATCGCGCCCGGTTTGATGCGCTGCCAGGGATTGCCGGCGGCGGCTGATTTTGCGCAATTTTTGCTCGGCCAAGAAGGTGTTGTGTAGATGCGTCCAAGTGCCGGAAAAGCAATCAAGTCTGCCAGCAAGAGCCATGTCGGCATGGTCCGCCAGGTCAACGAAGACGCCTGCCTGGACCTGCCGGAAAACGGCCTCTGGGTCGTGGCCGATGGCATGGGCGGGCACGCGGCGGGCGACTACGTCAGCAGCCTGATCGTCGATAGCCTGCGCAGCATTGCCGTGGGCCGTTCCCTGGATGAATACATCGCGGCGCTGCAAAGCGACCTGTTGCGGGTGAACGCCGCCGTGCGCGAAGAAACCGCCAACCGTGGCGTGACCATGATGGGCAGCACCGTGGTGGTGTTGGCCGCCCGCGACCTGCGCGGCATGTGCCTGTGGGCCGGTGACAGTCGCCTGTATCGCCTGCGCGACGGCGTGCTCGAAAGCATTTCCCGGGACCACAGCTACGTCCAGGACTTGCAAGACAGCGGCCTGCTCAGCGAAGCCGAAGCCCGGGTTCACCCGCGCGCCAACATCGTCACCCGCGCCATCGGCGTCGAGGCGCAACTGAACCTGGCGATGACTGAGCTGTTGCTGGTGCCCGGCGACAGCTACCTGTTGTGCAGCGACGGCCTGACCAAGACCGTCGAGGACGAAGAAATCCGTGAAGTCTTGAGCCACGACGAGCCCGGCGAGATCGCCAGCAGCCTGGTGTCCCTGGGCCTGATGCGCGGCGCGCCGGACAACATCACCGTGGTCGTCGTGAAGGTGCCGTCATGAGCTTGACCCTGAACATTGTCATCCCTGGCTACGACATCGACGGCGAGATCGGCGAAGGCGCGATGGCCAGCGTGTACCTCGCGACCCAGCGTTCGCTGGAACGCAAGGTGGCGCTGAAAGTCATGGCCGCCGCCCTGGCCGCCGACCCGACCTTCTGCGAGCGTTTCCTGCGCGAAGGCAAGACCCTGGCGCGCTTGTCGCACCCGCACACCGTCACCATCCATGACATCGGCAACGTCGGTGAGCTGTATTACATGGCGATGGAATACCTGCCCAACGGCACGCTCAAGGAACGCATCGCCGCGGGCCTGACGCCGGAGCAGGGCCTGACCTACATCCGCCAGATCGCCTCCGCCCTGGGTTACGCCCACGGCTTGGGCCTGGTCCACCGCGATGTGAAGCCGGCCAACATTCTCTTTCGCGCCGACGGCACGGCGGTGCTCTCGGACTTCGGCATCGCCAAGTCCCTGGACGATCGCACCCAGTTCACCCAAGCCGGTTTTGCCGTCGGCACTCCGAGCTACATGAGCCCGGAACAGGCCCGAGGCCAGGACATCGACGGCCGCGCCGACCTCTACGCCCTGGGCGTGGTGCTCTACGAAATCCTCGTCGGCAAGCTGCCGTACACCGGCAACGACGCGCTGTCCACGGCCCTGGCGCACCTGACCGAACCCTTGCCGGAACTGCCGGTGCATCACGGCCGTTACCAGGACGTGCTGCGCAAGCTGCTGGCGAAGGATCCGGCGGAGCGCTTCCCGGACGCGGCGGCGTTGCTGCGGGCGTTGGACAATTTGCCCCAGGAATCGTCGGAAGCGACGCTGATCCGGCCGTTGACGTTTGAACTGCCTGCCGTGCCGCCTGCGGTGGATGACTTGGCGGGCTTGACGCCCATGTCCATCGACATTCCCAGCGGTCCGGCTTACTCGCAGCCACAACCCAAGCCCGTGCCGCCGCCGATCAAGCCAACACCTCAATCCACGGTCTCGGAGCAACGCAAGGGGCCGGTATTCGCTCTGGCTGCCGTTGCGGTCGCCGTGGCGCTGGCGTTGGGCGGCGCGGGTTATTGGTGGTTGGCCGGCGGCGACGGCAAGGAAGTGAAGACGCCGGTGGCCAAGACAACATCGGTCAAGCCTCCGGAGGTCGCCCCACCGAAAGCCCCCGAGGTACCTGCGGTCAAGCCTCCCGTCGCCCCTCCAGCCCAGCCGCCCGTGGCGACCGAGGCCGACGGCGGCCAGCGCCCGCTGCTGATGGCCGGCAAGAAAACCCTGTTCCAGCGCGTGCTCAGCAAACCGGGGGCGAAACTCGCCGACGCACCGGGTGCCGCGCCGGGCAAGGCATTGCCGGCGTTTTCCGTGTTGTATGTCTACCAGCGCAAAGACGTGGATGGCAGCGGATGGGTGCGCGTCGGCGCGGCCACTGACGGGCGTAGCGACGGCTGGCTGCCCGCCGCCCAGGTCAGCGACTGGAAGCAGAGCCTGGTGCTCAAGTTCACCGAACGTTCCGGCCGTGCGCCGGTGATGTTCCTGCGCCAGCCCGGCGAGGTGGAGAAGCTGCTGGCTAATCCGTCGGCGGCCAAGAACGTGTTGCTCAAGGCCCAGCAGAGTCCCCAGGACGACCAGCAAGTGCTGGCCCTGGAACCGGCTGCCAGCGCCGTGCCGCAGGACCAGTTCTACCTCTTGCCGATCTTCGATTCCCGCGAGAGCTTCGACGATAACGGCCAGCCGGTGCAGTTGTTGAACGTGGCCTCCATCGACCCTGGCAACAGCCCCAAGGCCGCGTCCAACACGCCGATCACCACCGCCAATGCCGATGCGTTCCGTACCGCCGTGGTGCTGGTGGTGGACACCACCGTGTCCATGCAGCCCTACATCGACCAGGTCCGCGACGTCGTGCATCAATTGCAGACCCGCATCGCCGAACGCGGCGAACTCGACAGCGTCAGTTTCGGCATGGTGGGTTTCCGCAGCAGCATCAAGAAAACCCCGGGCCTGGAATACACCGCCAAGACCTTGATCACCCTGGAACAGGGCCGCGACCCGCAACGCTTCCTGGACATGGCGCGGCAGGTCAAGGCCTCCACCGTATCGAGCCACTCGTTCAATGAAGATGCGTTTGCCGGCGTCATGGAAGCGGTGGAAGGCATGGACTGGTCCGGCTACGGCGGGCGCTTGATCCTGCTGGTCACCGATGCCGGTGCGCTGCGCAAGAACGACCCGTTTGCCGCCACGCAAATGAACGAGGCCGAAGTGCGCCAGGCGGCGTTGGGCAAGCAGATCAAGATCTACGCTCTGCACCTGCTCAGCGACGCCGGCAAGAAAACCCACGCCGGCGCCCAGACCCAATACCGCACGCTGACCGCCGATGCCAACCCGCAGATCGGCGACCTCTACATCCCGGTGCCGGGCGCCGACGTGCGCAAGTTTGGCGAGCGCGTGGACGAGATCGGCTCGGTGTTCGCCGACCTCGTCCATCAAGTGCGCAGCAACAAGCCGCAAAGCGTGCCGTTGCTCAGCGCCGCGCCAAGCCTGGCCGACAAATCGGCAGCGGTCGGCTACGCGATGCACATGGACTTCCTCGGCCGTAAATCCGCCAGCCAGGCGCCGCAACTGGTCAGCGCCTGGACCGCCGACCGTGACCTGACTAACCCGGCGCTGCCGGCATTCCAGGTCTGCGTGATGCTGACCAAGCTGCAACTCAACGACCTTCAGCAATCGCTGAAACTGATCGTCGACGCGGCGCGCAAGACCCAGAGCTCGCCCAAGGATTTCTTCCAGGAAATCGCCAGCGCCAGTGCCTACATGAGCCGCGACCCGTCGGCCCTGCGCAAGGGTGGCAACCTCGCCACGGGCGGGATTCTCGGCGAGTACCTGGAAGGGCTGCCGTACCGCAGCAAATCGCTGAACATGACCCAGGACCTGTGGCTGTCGTTGAGCGTCGCCGAGCAGGAGGACTTCATCGACGAGCTGGAATCGAAGATCCGCCTCTACGAAACCTTCCACAACGACCTCGCCAACTGGGTGCGCTTCGGCGATGCCGAGCCGGGCGATGCGTTGTACCGCGTTCCGTTGTCGACGCTGCCGTGATGCTGAGCCTGAGCGCGGTGCACAAGAGCCGGGGCGCCGGCGGCCAACGCTACAGCCTGGTGATTCCACGGCTGCACCTGCGCGCCGGTGAACAACTGGCGGTGGTCGGTCCCAGCGGCTGCGGCAAGAGCACCTTGCTGGACTTGCTCGCGCTGGTGCTGGCGCCGGATCAGGCCGGGCAGTTCGACTTTGCCCCTGCCAATACGCCGCTGGACATCGCCAAATTGTGGCGTGCGTCGCAACAAGACACCTTGGCCGAGCTGCGCAGCCGTCACCTGGGCTATGTTCTGCAAACCGGTGGGCTGTTGGGCTTCCTGGACGTACGCGGCAACATCGAGTTGTCGCGCAAATTGCTGGGCTTGAAGGATGACGGCAGCGTGAAGCGCCTGGCCGGACAATTGGACATTGCCGATCAACTGGACAAGAAACCGGCGGACCTTTCCGTCGGCCAGCGCCAGCGGGTCAGTTGCGCCCGGGCGTTGGCCCATGGCCCGCGCCTGCTGCTGGCCGATGAGCCAACCGCCGCCCTCGACCCGCTGAACGCCGAGCGCGTCATGCAATTGCTGGTCACCCAGGCTCGTGAGCACGGCGTGTGCTGCGTGGTTGCGACCCATGACGAAGCGTTGGCCCGCGCCAGCGGCTTGCAGGTGCGCCGCATCAGTTGCCGTCGCGATGCCGACGGCGGCGTCACCGCTACGCTCGGGGAGGCTTGCTGATGCGCGGCGCACTGGTGGCTTCCCTGGCCTGGCAGGATTACCGCAACGACGCCTGGCTGTCGGCGTGTTCGGTGCTGGCATTGGTGGCTGTGGTGGCGCCGTTGCTGGTGCTGTTCGGCCTGAAGTTCGGCCTGGTCAGCAGCCTGACCGAACGCCTGCAAAACGACCCGGCCACCCGGGAAATCATTCCCTTGGGCGGCGGCCGCTTCAGTGCCGGATTCGTTGAACAGTTGGCGCAGCGCAGTGATGTGGCGTTTGCCTTGCCGCGCACCCGACAGATCGCGGCCACGGCGGACCTGAGCAGCGAGGCTGCCGCCGTCACGGTGGAGATGATTCCCACTGCCGCTGGCGACCCTTTGTTCGATCACCTGCCGGTGCCACAAGGTTTGGATCAAGTGGTGCTCAGCCAGACTGCTGCTGAAAAGCTCGGCGCCAAGGCGGGTGATTGGTTGCAGGCCAGTTTCGGTCGGCAGGTGGCCGGTCGCAGCGAGGCGCAGCGCACAAAGGTGCAAGTGCTGCACGTGCTGCCGCTGGAAGCGTTTGCCCGGGATGGCTTGTTCGCACCGCTGGCCTTGCTCGAAGCGGCCGAAGATTATCGCGACGGTCGCGCCGTGCCCGCGTTCGGCTGGCCGGGCGATGCGGCGGGCGAGGCTGGGCAGCGGGTCTATCCGGCGTTTCGCCTGTACGCGCGCAACCTCAGCGATGTCGAGCCGCTGCGCCAGTACTTCGCCGGGCAGAACCTGTTGGTGTCGACCCAGGCCCAGACCATCGCACAAGTGCAATCGTTGAGCCGCAACCTGTCGATCGTGTTCTGGATCATCGCCGGGTTGGCGTTGGCCGGTGCCTTCGCGGCGATCTTTGCCGGCGCCCTGGCGGCGGTCGAACGCAAGCGCCGCGAGCTGTCGGTGCTGCGCCTGTTGGGGGTTTCCACCGCGGCCCTGTTGTTGTTCGTGGTGTTGCAGGCGCTCTACAGCGCCACGTTTGCGGCCCTGCTGAGCGCTGGCCTGTATGGCCTGGCGCAGTCGGGCCTGAATCTTTTATTTGCGCAGATGCCCGGCGAGTACGCCAGCCATCTGCTGGTGCGTCATTACACCTTGGCCCTGGTGGCCGTGCTCGGCGTCAGCGCCGTCGCGGCGGCTTGCGGTGGTTGGCGGGTGGCGCGCATCCAGGCGTCTGAAGGAATTCGCGATGTATAAGTTACTGGGCGCCGCCGTGGCGCTGAGCCTGGCCAGTCTGGTCTGGGCGGATGAGGGCACGGACAAGCTGGATAATCCCAAGCCGTTGCCCGACGACGTCAGCCTGCCGCTGCCGTGTGAAGGACAGATGGTGTTCCGCTACGTCTACATCCTCGCCCAGGGCACCCTGGACGACCGCGAGATCAGCCTCGGCTACCCGTTCAGCGAAGGCGAGGCGGGCTATCAACAGTCGTTCATTTCCGGCTACCGGCGCGACTTCATCAACGGTCAGTTCACCCTCAAGGACCTGCCCAAGGACTGGAACAAGACCATCTCGCCGTTGATGCCCAAGACCGACGCCAAGACGCCACTCAAGCCGATGCTGTATTTCATCGGCAAGTACGAAGTCACCGCTCGCCAGTACGCCCAGGTCATGGCGCAGGCGCAATCCCTGGCCAGCGGCGAGCCGGCCCCGGGCTGCGAAGCCTTGCAAGCCGATTTGCCCCAAGGCATGGCCGGGCGCCTGCCCAAGGTGAAACTGTCGAAGTTCGAGGCCGAGCGCTTCTCGGCGGTGTACAGCGCCTGGCTGATGAAATATCACAAGGACCTGCTGCCGGTGAGCGGACGCGGCACTTCCGCCGAAGATGGCGGCCTGGGCTTCGTGCGCCTGCCCACCGAAGTGGAATGGGAGTTCGCCGCCCGGGGTGGGCAAGCTGTGAGCCGCCAGGACCTGGAAGGCCGACTCTTTCCGCGACGCCTGGAAGGCAGCGAAAGCGACGGGCCGCTGGCCGATTGGGCAGTGTTCAACCAGGTCGCCGGCGGCACCGGCCAAGCCGCGCGGCTGATGCCCATCGGCACCAAATTGCCCAACCCCATCGGTCTGTTCGATGTGGTGGGCAACGCCGCCGAGATGGTCCAGGAATCGTTCCAGTTGGTACACGCCGGTCGCCGCCAGGGCGCCTATGGCGGCTTCGTGGTCAAGGGCGGTAATTACCTGGAAGGCGAGGGCACGCTGTTCACCGGCATGCGCCGCGAGTACCCGTTATTTGCTGCCGACGGCACCGAGCAAAGCAACGAAACCACCGGTTTTCGGGTGGCCGTCGGCGCGTTGTCGGCGCCGCGTTCGCGCTACAAGGAATTGTTCGCCCAGTGGCAGAAAGAGGGCCGGCTCGCGTCCTTGACCGATGCCATCGACGACGCCGACGACCCGACCAAGCGCCTGGACAGCATTATCTCCGCCAGCACCGATCCGCGCCTGCAAGCCGAGTTGGGCCTGGTCAACGAAGAGCTCAAGCGCAACGTCTCGCTCATCGCCCAGCAACGCGAAGAAGCGGCGGGCAACCTGATCCAGTCTTCGGCGCTGGTGGCGGAGACCATCAACAACTACAACATCCGCCTGACCAATCTACAGAACAGTCGGCAGGCGGCCCTGGATGCCAAGGACGAGGCCAGCGCCACGCTGTTCGCCACGGCCATCGACAACGGCCGCAGCGCGCTGGACGGCGCGGTGGCGATCTACATCGACAACCTGGCAACCGGCACGCGCTACACCGATGCCGTGATCCAGGCGCAGTTCCAGCGCATCAAGGAAGAGCTTGAGCGCAAACCGGTACTGGGCAAGAGCCTGGTGGCGCGTGCAACGTTATTCGTTCGTCATGTCGGGGATTATCGTCAGCAGAAACGAGCCGACCCGGCGGCGATATTGAAGGAATTGCTCGCATCGAATGCTCAGCGGTCTTGAGTGTTCGTTGTCAGCGAGCTTGGAAGGGACTCAGGCGGCGATAGGGCTGCGCTGAGCTGGTCAAAACTTAAACGAGAACACAACTATGCTTTTCTCCCGTAAACCTTTTGCTTCGGTTTCCAAGCGTCATTTGCTGCTGGTCGCTGTTGGCTTCAGCACCGTACTGACCGGCTGCGCTTCGTCGCCGACCTCCAAGGTCGCTTCGAGCACCAAGGTCGAGTACTACCCGAATTGCTACGAGCCGGTGCAGCACCTGCGCTCCACCGAAGGCAACATGACCAAGTCGGTCGTCACCGGCGCAGCCGTCGGTGCCGTCGGTGGTGCGCTGCTGGGCGCCCTGACCGCCGACAAGGAAGACCGTGGTCGCAACGCCGCCATCGGTGCCGCGGGCGGCGCCCTGGCCGGTGGTGCAGCCGGTTACTACACCGAGCGCCAGAAGCAGATCGCCGATGACAACATGCGCATCGCTTCCTACGCTGCCGACGTCAGCAAGAGCGCTTCGGACATCGACCGCAGCACCGCGTACGCCAAGGCTTCGCAACAGTGCTACCAGAACGCGTTCAGCAAATTGGTCGCCGACCGCAAGGCCAAGACGGTCAACGACACCGAGGGCCGCAAGCGCCTGGCGGAAATCGTCGCTGGCCTGAAAGAGTCGAACGACCTGATCGTTGCGGTGAACGGCAAGGCGTCCGAGGACCTGAACAACTACACCCAGGCTTACGAGAAGGATCTGCAGCAGGTGGGTGTGCAGCGTACTGACGTGGTGACCGTGGCCACTGCTGACACCACGCAGGTTGTGGCGGCGCAGACCAGCACCAAGACCAAGAAGAAAGTGACGCCGGCGAAGAAGAAAGAGCTTCCGGTGGTGCCGAAAGAAGCGGTCGCTACCGAGAAAACCTTGCAGGATGCCAAGGCCAAGCAGGATCAGAGCAAGCAGGTTGCCAGTGCCGGTACTACGCAGGTGAACAGCATGTGCAAGAACCCGGACCTGGGTGACTGGGCGCCGGTTCCTTGCCCGAATGTTTAATCGGGTGCATATCCGTTGCTGCGGTGATGGCGGCTGGCGGTTACGCCCTTACGGCGTGTCACTTTTGGCAAACGCCCCAAAGTAACCAAAAGGTCTTGCCCCACCACTCGGCACCTCGCCTAGGCTCGGTGTGCCCGAACGCAGGCATTGC